>NZ_PSVE01000012.1:0-111873 GCF_002931775.1 Rathayibacter sp. AY1F4 | reverse complement strand
GCGACCGAGCGGGAGTCGCGGGCGTGGACCTCGAGCAGGACGTCCTCCTCCTCGTGGCGGGCGAGGCGGTGCAGGCCCAGCTCCGCCACGGCGGACTGCGGGCGATCAGGAGCGAGCCGAGGCCGAGGGCGACAGCACCTCCCGAGAGCAGCAGCCAGGAGCCGGTCTCCACTCCGGTGGAGGGGAGACCGCCGGGGCCGGTCGGTGCGGTGATCGGCGCGGCCGTGGCGGTCGGTCCGGCCGTCGGCACGACGGTGGGCTCCGGGGTCGACGTGGGCTCGGGGCTCGCGGTCGGCTCGGGCGTCACGGTCGGCTCAGGCGTCGCCGTCGGCTCGGGGGTCGCGGTCGGCTCCGGTGAGCCGGTCGGCTCAGGAGTCGCCGTGGGCTCGGGAGTCGCGGTCGGCTCCGGCGAGCCGGTCGGCTCCGGCGTCGGCGTGGGCTCCGAAGTCCCCGGCAGCTCGACGGCGGCGCCCTCCGGCGCCACGGCGAGCAGCGCCCGGGCGACGTCGCTGAACGCTCCGACCGGGTGGTTGCGGAACACCGGCGAGGTGCCGAAGAGGAAGCCCTCGGTGCCCGACTCCGTCGAGAACGAGACGGCCGAGGCCTGCCCGGCCGCGTCGCTCCGGGACTGACCGTCGGAGTCGACCCAGTGCCCGGCGACGAACGTGCCGTCCTCCGAGTAGCTCTGCTCGACCGCGACCGACTCGTCGAAACCGGCGAACCACAGTGCCGGCGAGACGAACGCGGTGTCCTGCGGATAGTCGCCGAGGACTCCGCCGGCGGGCGTCTCGACCGAGACGATGCCGTTGGAGCCGCTGGTGCCGGTCTGCGCGGTCAGCTCGGCCAGGCCGAAGTCGGACACGAAGGCCGCTCCAGCGCCACCGCGGCCGACGACGTCGCCGCCCGCCGCGAGGAACTCCTCGACCACGGTGCGGCCCGCGGCCTGCTCCGGGGTGAAGGAGAGAGCGCGTCCCACGTAGAGCACGTCGGCGCCCTCGAGGGTCGCGGTGCCTGCGGTGAGCGCGGCCGCGTCGACGGCGACCGCGTCGGCGAAGCCGAGCTTGGCCAGCGCGTCGCGGTCCTCGTTCGTGCCGGAGTAGGCGACGCGGAGGGCGTCGAGCGCCTTCCCGTCCTCGGCGCGCACGCGGTCGGCGGTGGTCGCCGTGAAGTCGACGCCGAAGGCGGCGGCGGCTCCCTCGGCGGCCGCGAGCCCGGCGGCGTCGGCACGCAGGGCGATGGTGCCGTCCTCGAACTGCTCGAGGGCGACACCGTCGGCCAGCAGCGCGTTGACGGCCTGGTACTCCAGGACGCCGCGCGGCTCGAAGGCGAGGTAGTCGGCGTCTGCCGGGACGGAGCCGATCGGAGCGACGGCGGTGACCGGCTCCAGGCCGACGGCCGGGAGGTCGTCGGTGGTGGAGCCGATCGCCTGCACGTCGGCGCCCCAGAGGAGCGAGAGGCTCCAGGCCGAGACGTCGTACATCTCGGGCACGCGGCTCGAGATGTCGCTGCCGTCGGCGAGGAGGACGTTGGCGAGGCCGCGGACCGACTGGTGCATGTCGACCAGGTAGGTGCCCGCGGGGTAGGAGACTCCTCCGACGCTCGTCGCGGCCGTGGTCCGCGACACCTCGACGCCGTGGGCGAGCAGCTGCGCGACGAGGGTCTCGGCGTCCGAGACGGAGCGCTGCGTGCCGTCGACGGGGATGACGTAGGCGCGCGGGTACTCGGTCGTGTAGACGTCGGTCTCGTCCCAGATCACGGTCCACTCGGTCGGCACGCCCGCGGGCAGGTCGGCCGCGGAGACGTCGGCGGGGATCTCGACGGCGGGGGCGCCGGTGACGCCGCGCTCGAAGATGGCGACCTGGTTGCTCAGGAGCGCGTCGCGGTTGGCCTCGATGTAGTCGACGGAGGCGTCCATGACGATCCCGGCGACCTCGACGTCGATGTCCGCGTTGGCCTGGCCCTGGGCGATCTCCTCCGGAGTGCTGTTGGCCGTGCGGCCGAGCGGAAGCTCCACCGTGTTGGTGATCGCGCCCTGGAAGGCGACGTACTGCGGGGCGAAGATGGGGGGCCAGTCGTCCCAGCCCGCGCGGATGTCGCGGTAGGGGATGAGGATCTTCCCGGTGTTGTCCGTCGTGGCGCTGCCGTCCTCGGCGAGGTACGTGTTGCCGGGCACGTCGGCCTCGACGACGCGGCGCTCGATCTCGAGCGCGGTCGCGTAGGCGTGCGGGAGGAAGAGGTCGTACTCGTAGTTCTCGCCGTGCGGCGGGCCGCAGGGCTCGACCTGGAGGATCCCGGTGTAGCCGTGGATGTCGATGAAGTACGTGGGCTGGAGCACGCTCGAGAGATCGCGGATCACGGCCGCCTCGCTGGTGGCTCCGGTGATCATGTCGCGGTTCGGGTCGTAGCCCGCGGCGACGGCGCGCTGGCCGAGGGCGCGGCCGTCGGGGTTGTTGGTGACGGTGAAGTAGAGGCGGTTGCCCTCGAGCAGCGCCTCGGTCTCCGCGTCCTCGGCGGTGGCGACGCCCTCGATGTACTCGAGGATCGCGTCGCTGCCCTCCCACTCGTTGCCGTGGATGTTGCCGTTGAACCAGACCGGCACCTTGTAGCCGTCCATCAGCTCGGCGTCGGCGGCCGCGGCGGCGGGCTCGTACTTGAGCCGGTCGCGCCACTCGGCCTGCTGCGCCGTCTCGGCCTCGGTCTCGGGGGCGGTGACGGTGACCAGGTAGATGTCGCGGCCGAGGCCGGACTTCCCGACCACCTGGGTCGAGACCCGGTCGGAGCGGGCGGCGAGCGCGTTCAGCTGCGGCGCGATGGCGTCGTAGGGGGTGACTCCGCGCAGGAGCGAGGCGTCGGTCGGGTCGACGGGCACCTCGGTCAGCGGGGTCTGCTGCGGATAGCTGGTCGGCACCGCGATCGGAGCGGACGGCGGACGCACGATGTCCACGCGGGTGTAGTCGGCGGGTGCTGTCGTCGTGGCGGTCGCCGGCGGGGCGACCAGGAGGCCGCCGGCGGCGAGCGCGAGCGCGGCGCATCCGGAGGCGAGGGCGGTTCGAGATCTCAAGCGGAGTTCTTCCCTTGTCGAGGCGTGACGGAACGGATCGGGCCCCCGTCGGCGTCTGGATCTCCGAATCGGATGTGAACCCTCTCAGGAAGATAGAGGCTCCATGTTTCCGTCACGTGTCGGCCGGGTCACCTCCGCGAGATGCCTCTTCGGTACGCCTGGCCCGGCGACTCGAGTAGCCGAGTGGCATCCGGCGGAAGGAGGAGGGAGGGCCCGGTCAGAGGAAGAGGGAGAGGACGAGCGTGGCGGCGAGCGCGAGGACGGAAGCGAGGGAGACGCCGACGGTCACGGACTTGAGGGCGCCACGGACCGACTGGCCGAGGAAGCTCTGCAGCAGCCAGAAGGTGTTCGAGGTGACGTGGATGCAGAACAGCGCGCCGGAACCCGCGGCGAGTGCGATCAGCAGCGGGTCGAGGCCGAGTGTCGCGGCGACCGGCGCGACGACTCCGGCCGCCGTGATCGCTGAGAGGGTGACCGAGCCGACCGCGATGTGCAGCACGGCCGCCATCACCCAGACGAGCAGCAGCGGCGCGGTCGCCGAGGTCGAGAAGTAGCCCTTCAGGATCTCGCCGAGGTCGCCCTGCGCGATCACCGCAGCGAGCGCCCCGCCGACGCCGGTGAGCAGGAAGATCTGCCCGCCGTCCTGGAAGCCCTTGGCGACCGCCTTCTCCATCCGCGCGGTTCCCACGGTGGACCGGCCGACCACTCCGGTGCCGATCACGGCGAGGAGGAGCGCGATGACGGGGTTCCCGAGGAACTGCAGCACCGGCAGCTCGATCCCGGAGACGGTGAGCACCGCCTGCGCGGCGATGAGCAGGAGGGCGAGGAGCATGGGCGCGAAGAGGAGCAGGAGCGGGCGCTCGCGGGCGGCGTGGGCGTCCTGCGCCTCAGCGGGACCCGCCGCGTCCTCGACGGACGAGCCGGACGACCCGCCCGACATCGCTCCGGCTCCACCCGAGGACGCCCCGCCGCTCCCCCGCGCGCCGAACGACGGCAGCCGTCCGCCGTCCGCGGCCGACGCCGCCCCCACCGTCGCGAGCCCGGTCGTGTCGTCGCGCACGACCAGCTGCTCGTCGCGCGCCGGGTCCCAGAAGCCGAGGCGGAACGCGAGCGACATCAGCAGGATCGTGACCACGACCGTCGGCGCCACCACCGCGAACCCGCCGAGCATCATCACGCCCAGCGGCACTCCGAGCAGCCCCGCGAGCGCGACCGCGGCGAAGCCGGGCACCATCATCACGATGCCCGTCTCGAGCCCGACGGCGAAGGTCACGGCGACGATGCCGGTGCCCGCGCGCCCCAGCCGCGGCGCGATCCGGCGCGCGAGCGGGGCCGCGATCACGATCAGCGCGTCGACGAAGATCGTCTGCAGGTACGTGGCGAAGGACAGGCCCAGCGCGTAGGGGATCCCGCGGCGGCCGAAGACGCGCAGCAGGCCCTCGACGAGCCGGACGACGGCGCCCATCTCGTTGAGCATCGCGCCGATGAGCACGCCCCAGCCGATCAGGAGGCCAGCCTCCATCATCACCTCGCCGAAGCCGGTGGTCATCGTGGAGACGGTGTCGACGGGGCCGAGCCCGGTGAGCAGGCCGATCGCGGCGGCTCCCACGGCCAGCGCCAGCACCGGGTTGAACCGGAACCGCACGATCGCGACGACCACCACGACAATCACGAGGGCGACGACGCCCAGGGTGTACCACTCGGGCATGACGTCCTCCTCCGCCCGCGACTGCGCGTGCCGTCACACCCTAGGGGACCGCCGCGCACCCCCTCGCCCCCGCCGGGCAGGGGCCCTAGCGTGGACGCATGGCACTGACGCTTCCCGAGCCCCGACTCCCCTCCCTCCTCGACTCCCCCGTCCTGCGCTGGGGGGTGATCGCGCCCGGCTCGATCGCCGGCTCGTTCGTCGAGGCGCTCCAGAAGCACACCCGGCAGCGCGTGGTCTCGGTCGGCTCCCGCTCGCTCGAGCGCGCGGAGCGGTTCGCGAGCCGGTTCGGGATCGAGCGGGCCTCGGCCGGCTACGAGGCCGTGGTCGAGGATCCGGAGGTCGACGTGGTCTACATCGCCTCCCCGCACTCGGAGCACGCGCGCCAGGCGCTGCTCGCCATCGCCGCGGGCAAGCACATCCTGGTCGAGAAGCCGTTCGCGCCGACCCCGGGCGAGGCCGAGATGATCGTGCACGCCGCGCGCGACGCCGGAGTCTTCGCGATGGAGGCGATGTGGATGCGCTACCTGCCGCACATGGACGTCGTGCGGCAGCTGCTCGCCGACGGGGCGGTCGGCGCTCCCGCCGTCGTCTCGGCCGACTTCGGCGCCGCCTTCGACTTCGACCCCTCCAGCCGCATCTTCGACCCGGCGCTCGCGGGGGGCGGCCTGCTGGACGTCGGCGTCTACGCCTCCTCCTTCGTCTCGATGGTGGCGGGCACCCCGCAGAGCACCGTCGTCGCCGGCAGCATGAGCTCGACCGGCGTCGACGCGACCGCGACGATCGTCGGCAGCCACGCGCACGGGGTGCAGTCGGTGGCCACCTCGACCGTGCTGGCCGACACCCGCCACGCGGCGAGCGTCGCGGGGCGGGCGGGGCGGATCGACGTGCACCCGTCGTTCTGGACGCCGGGCGGCGTGACGCTCACCCGCGGCTCCGAGAGCGGGTCGTGGATCGACGAGACGCCGCTCCAGGGCGGCGAGGGCCTCGCCTGGGAGGCGCTGCACGTCGCGCAGTACGTGACGGAGGGGCGCACCGAGTCGCCGCTGCACCCGCTCGACGAGGTGGTCGCCGTGGTGCGGACCCTCGACGACGCGCGCCGCCGACTGGGCGTCTCGGTCTAGGGCGGGCGGCGGGAGACCGCCGTCCCTGCCCTCAGCCCGCCGGCAGCTCGACGCGGAAGCTCGTCCGCCCCGGCTCGGACGCGACGAGGACGCGCCCGCCGTGGGCGTCGACGACCGCCGCCACGATCGCCAGCCCCAGCCCCGTCGATCCGGTCGTGCGCGCTCGGGAGGAGTCGCCGCGGGCGAAGCGCTCGAACAGCACCGGTACCAGCTCCGGCGCGATGCCCGGGCCGGAGTCGGTGACCGTGACGACCGCGATCGGCCGCCCCTCCGACACCTCCTCGGCGAGCGCCGCCACGACCCGGGTGCCGGGGGGCGTGTGCACGGTCGCGTTCCGCAGCAGATTGGCGACCACCTGGTGCAGCCGGAAGCCGTCGCCGCGGATCTCGATCGGCTCCTCGGGGAGCTCGAGGTCCCACTCGTGGTCGGGCCCCGCGGCGTGCGCGTCCGAGAGCGCCTCGATCACGAGCAGCGTCAGGTCGACGGGCTCCTTCTCGAGGTCGCGGCCCTCGTCGAGGCGGGCGAGCAGGAGGAGGTCCTCGACCAGCGAGGTCATCCGGGTGGCGGCGGACTCGATCCGATCGAGGGAGTAGGCCGCCGACTCCGGCAGCTCGGTCCCGCCGCGCCGGGGCAGCTCCGCGTAGCCGCGGATCGCCGCGAGGGGGGTCCGCAGCTCGTGCGAGGCGTCGGCGACGAACTGCCGCACCTTGTCCTCGCTCGCCTGCCGCGACTCCAGGGCACCGGTGACGTGGTCGAGCATGCGGTTGAAGGCGGCGCCGACGCGGCCGACCTCGGTGCGGGTGTCGGCGTCCTCCTCCGGGACCCGCTCGACCAGCTCGACGGCGCCGCGGTCCAGCGGCAGCTCGGCCACGCGGGTCGCCGTCGCCTCCACCCGCTCCAGGGGCCGCAGGGCCACGCGGATGATCGCGGTGGCGACGAGGGCGACCAGCAGCATCGCCAGCAGCACCACCACGACGACCACCCAGGTGAGGGAGGCGAGCGTCTCGGCGACCTCGCCCAGGGGGACGCCGACGACGACGACGGAGCCCTCGACCGCCGCCGCGCGCACGCGGTAGGTCCCGAGGCTCCCGGGCAGCTCGATGGTCGCCTCCTCGCCCCCCGCGGCGACGGCCGCCGCGAGCACCGAGTCGGCCGGGTCCGAGAACTGCCGGCAGACCCCGTCGGCGTCGACGTAGGCGCCGATGAAGGAGCCGTCCGAGCCCTGGACGGCGGTGATGGTGCTGAGGTTCTGGCTCGGGCCGCCGCCGAAGGATCCGCTGGGGCAGGTCGTGGCCTGCTCGATCGCGCTCGACCCGCCGAAGCGGCTCGGCCCGTCGAAGTCCTGGAGGCGCGTGACCGATTGGCTGAGCGACGCGTCCGTGCTGCCGTAGAGGATCGACCGCGCCGAGAGCACGCTCACCGCTCCCACGACGCCCGCCGTCACCGCGACGAGCGCGACCACGGCGACGACCATCCGCCGCCGCAGAGTCCACGGCGCGCGCCGGCCCCGGCGGGAGCTGCGGAGGGCGGAGCGGGTCGCGAAGTCGCCGAGCGACGGGCGGCCGGTGCGGCTCACTGGTCGGCGGGCTTCAGGAGGTAGCCGGCGCCGCGCACGGTGTGGATCATCGGCGATCGGCCGGCGTCGATCTTCTTGCGCAGGTACGAGATGTAGATCTCGACCACGCTCGACTTGCCGCCGAAGTCGTACGACCAGACCCGGTCGAGGATCTGGGCCTTGCTGAGCACGCGGCGCGGATTGCGCATCAGGAAGCGCAGCAGCTCGAACTCGGTGGCGGTCAGCTCGATCTCGTCGCCGCCCCGGCGGACCTCGTGGCTGTCCTCGTTCAGCACGAGGTCCCCCACGACGACCTCGGGGTCGTCCGCGTCGTTGGCGAGCAGGGTGCTGCGGCGGATGAGACCGCGCATCCGGGCGACCAGCTCCTCGAGGGAGAAGGGCTTGGTGACGTAGTCGTCCCCGCCGGCGGTGAGCCCGGCGATCCGGTCGTCGAGCGCGTCCTTCGCGGTGAGGAAGAGGACCGGGGTCTCGCTGCCGTCCGCGCGGACCCGCTGCAGGACCTGGAGGCCGTCGATGTCGGGGAGCATCACGTCGAGCACGATCACGTCGGGCCGGAACTCGCGGGTGATCGTGATCGCGGCGCGGCCCTCGGCGGCGGTGCGCACCTCCCAGCCCTCGTAGCGCAGCGCCATCTGGAGCAGGTCGGTGAGGGTGCTCTCGTCGTCGACGACGAGGACGCGGATCGGCGTCCCGTCGGCCCGCTTCAGGCGGGTGCGCTGCGCGGGGGCGAGGTGCTTCGAGGGGGCCGGGGTGCTCATGACTCCAGTATCGGGAGTTCCCTATGGATCGGCTATGACCGGCCGATGCCGTCGCTGTGCGCTTCCGATGCGTCCTCCGCGGGATCGGCGTCGAGCTCCTCCGGAGCGATCGCCGCGGTGCGCGCATAGCCGCGGACCCGCCGGTCGATGAAGGTCGCCGCCCAGAGCAGGACGCCGATCACGAGCAGCACCCCCGCGATCCCGTACTGGGCCGTGTCGCGTCCCGAGGTGATCGGCAGCACCAGGTAGACGCAGGCGATCGTGCCCAGCACCGGCAGCACGGTGGGGGTCCGGAAGTGACGGTGCTCGACCGGCTGCCGCCGCAGAACCAGCACGGAGACGTTGACGACGGCGAAGACCGCCAGCAGGAGGAGGGACGTGGTCCCACCCAGCAGCACCGCGATGGGGTCGGAGGGGTCGCGCGACACGTAGGCGGTGAGGAGCAGGGCGATCACCGTCGTGAAGAGGATCGCGGCCCACGGCGTGCGCCGTCCGCGCAGCACGTTCTGCAGGAACGGTGGCAGCACCCCCTGGCGGCTCATCCCGTAGAGCAGGCGGCTGGCCATCATCATGTTGATCAGCGCGCTGTTGGCCACGGCGAAGAGCGAGATGAAGGGCAGGAGCGTCGAGATCGGGAAGTCGGGCGCCGCGGCCTCGACGACCGTGACGAGCGGAGTGTCGTTGCCGGCCAGCTCCCCCACGGGGACGATCGCGACGGCGAGCGTGGACACGAGCACGTAGACCACGGCGGTGATGCCGAGACCCGTGAGCATCACGCGCGGGAAGATGCGGCTGGGCTCCTTCGTCTCCTCCGCCATGTTCACGGAGTCCTCGAATCCGACCATCGCGAAGAACGCCAGCGAGGTCGCGGTGCTCACCGCGAGCAGCAGCGACTTGTCCTCCGGCGCCTCGAACGCGACCACCCGCGAGAAGTCGGCCTGCCCGCCGAACACCGCGAAGAAGCACACGAAGATCACCAGCAGCAGGCCCGAGAGCTCGATCAGGGTGAGCACCACGTTCAGCCCGACGCTCTCGGCGACACCGCGCAGGTTCACCAGGGCGATGCAGACCATGAACACCAGCGCGATGCTCAGCCGCGTCCCCGCGCCGTCCCCGAGCCCGAAGCCGATCGCGAAGTTGCTCGCGAAGGCGCCCGAGGCGGCGGAGGCCGAGGTGATCCCGCTCGCCATCACGGTGAAGCAGACGAGGAACGTGACGAAGTGGATCCCGAACGCCTTGTGCGCGTAGAGCGCGGCGCCCGCCGCCTGCGGGTACTTCGTCACCAGCTCCAGGTACGAGCAGGCGGTGAGCGTGGCGACGACGAACGCGATCACGAAGGGGAGCCACGCGGCCCCGCCCACCTCGGCCGCGACCTGCCCGGTGAGGGCGTAGATCCCGGTGCCGAGGATGTCGCCGACCACGAACAGCAGCAGCAGCTTGGGGCCGAGCACCCGCTTGAGCTCGGGCGGGGCGGACGTCTCTCTCGTGGCGGTCATCGTCGGCCCCTCCCGTTGCAGATGAGCGCGAGCCTACGACCGCGGGCACCGCCCCGGGAAGAGCGGGCGCCCGGGGAGCAGGAGCGCGCCGGAAGGAGCGGCTGCGCTCATCGGGTGCCCATAGCCGACAGCGAAGGTCCGGAGAGGAGGTCTCCCTACGGTCGAGGAAGCCGAGCGATCCCGTGCCCGGCCCCTCTCGGAAGGACCCCGTGTTCGCCATCTACCTCCGGCGCGAGCTCACCCACCGGCGACGGCAGACGATGATCGTCGCCGCTGGACTGGCGCTCGCCATCGCCCTCGTCATCCTCGTCACCTCCTTCGCCGCCGGCGTCCGCACCGCGCAGGCATCGGTCCTCGGATCCGTCTATGGAGTGGGCACCGACATCACCGTCACCCGGGCCGCCGCCGCACCCGCCGACGATTCCGGCGGCGGGCAGCGCTTCGACTTCGGCTCGGAGGACGGCACCACCGACGACGGCACCACCTCTGTCAGCCGCTCCCTGCTGCAAGCAGACCGCGGCACCGCGACCTTCGACTCCTCCGCCGTGCAGACCGCACTCGGCGTCGACGACGTGCGAACCGCCATCGGCGTGCTCGCGCTGACCAGCACGACCTTCTCGGGCGAGCTGCCCGGGCGGACGCAGACCGGCACGGACGACGCCGCCGCACCGACGGATCAAGACGGGGCCGGCGCTCCCCCGGCGGGCGGACCCGACGGCGCAGGGGGCTCGTCGTTCGGCGTCGACTCGTTCTCGGTGCTCGG
Organism: Rathayibacter sp. AY1F4; assembly: GCF_002931775.1. Classification (NCBI taxonomy): domain Bacteria; kingdom Bacillati; phylum Actinomycetota; class Actinomycetes; order Micrococcales; family Microbacteriaceae; genus Rathayibacter; species Rathayibacter sp. AY1F4. The sequence continues at coordinate 101,390 of NZ_PSVE01000012.1, read as the reverse complement.
ACTCGACCCCTCCGGCTCCGCGATCGGCCCACTGGCCGACGTCGCGCTCACCGACGGCCGCACGCTCACGGCCGAGGACGCCGGGCAGGACGTGGTGGTCGTCGACTCCGCGTACGCCACCACGGCCGGGCTCTCGGTCGGATCGACGCTCGCGATCGGCGGCACGGACTTCGCCGTGGTCGGCATCGTCACCTCGGACTCGACCGAGGCGAGCAGCGCCTCCGACACCTACGTCCCGCTCGACGTGGCGCAGACGCTCTCCGGGCAGGCCGGGATGATCTCGTCCGTGTACGTGCAGGCCGCGTCGGCAAACGACATCTCCGCGATCCAGGCCGCGCTGCAGGCCGCCCTGCCGGACACGACGGTCGCCACCCAGGCCGACCTCGCCTCCACCGTCTCGGGCTCGCTCTCGACGGCGGGCGAGCTCGTCGCCGACCTCGGCACGTGGCTCTCGCTGCTGGTGCTGGCGGCCGCGTTCCTGATCGCGATCCTCTTCACGGTCTCCGGGGTCGCCCGCCGCACCCGCGAGTTCGGCACGCTGAAGGCCATCGGCTGGAGCGACGGCGCGATCGTCCGCCAGGTGGCGGGCGAGTCCGTGGTGCAGGGTCTCCTCGGTGGCGCGGCCGGCATGCTGCTGGGGCTCATCGGAGTGGCGATCGTCAACGCCGTCGGGCCGACCCTGTCGGGCTCGACGGCCACGGCTCAGGCCGCCGGACCCGGGGGCTTCGGCGGGCCCGGAGCACAGCGGGCCGTTGCGACCACCGCCGACGTGGTCCTCTCCCTACCGGTCACCGTGCCGGTGATCCTGCTCGCCGTCGGTCTCGCCGTGCTCGGCGGACTCCTCGCCGGGGCCTTCGGCGGCTGGCGGGCCGCCCGCCTGCGCCCCGCCGCGGCGCTGCGCTCCGCCTCCTGATCCGCCACCGCTCCGTCCCCCTCTCGAAAGGACCACTTGTGTACACCCTCACCGACGTCAGCAAGCGCTACGACACCGCGAGAACCGCGGTCACCGCGCTCGCGGACGTGACCCTGACCATCCCCGACGGCCAGATGGTGGCCGTCCAGGGGCCGACCGGCGGGGGCAAATCGACCCTGCTTCAGCTGCTCGGCGCCCTCGACCGGCCGACCTCCGGCACCGTCCTCCTCGACGACCGGGAGCTCTCCTCCGCGGGGAACGGCGTCCTGGCGTCCGTGCGCGCGACGGAGGTGGGGATCGTCTTCCAGAGCTTCAACCTGATCCCGACGCTCACCGCGCTCGAGAACGTCGAGACCGCTCTCGCCCCGCAGAGGATCCGCGCCGGCGAGCGCGCCGAGCGGGCCCGAGCGGCCCTCGTCTCGGTCGGCCTGGGCGACCGGGTCGACCACCTGCCCGCTGAGCTCTCCGGCGGCCAGCAGCAGCGCGTCGCGATCGCCCGCGCGCTCGTCAAGGATCCGCGCGTGCTCCTGGCCGACGAGCCGACCGGCGCCCTCGACGAGGGCACCCGCGACGAGATCATGCTGCTGCTCGAGGAGCTGTGGCGGGAGCGCGGGCTGACGCTGGTCATCGTCACCCACGACTCCGCCGTCGCCCGCCGCGCGCAGCGCTGCCTGCACCTCGCCGGCGGGAGGCTGCGCGAGGCCGGCTGACCGGATGCTGCCACGGCCGGAGCCTGCCCGTGCGTTGGGCGGGCCCCCGACCCTCCGCCCCGCGCGGGGCCGGGGGGTCCGCCGCATGTCCGGATGCTGCCGTGCCCGGATGCTGATCTGGTGCCGCCGACGGCCCTCCGCGAGGCTCGGAGGACCACGACGAGAGGACGGACCATGACCGCCACTGCACCCGCCGCCACCCCGCACCTCCGCCCCGTCGCCGCCGGAGGCGCCCTCGCCTGGGCCGCGCTGGCCGCGCTGCTCCTGCTCGGGGAGCCGCACCCCGCGGCTGTCCTCGTGCTCGTGCTCGCGGCCGCCGCCGCGACCTCGCTGAGCGTCGTCGCCGTCGCCCGCCGGCAGCCCCCCGCCCGCCGCACCGGCGTCGTGATCGGTCTCCTCGCCCCCCTCCTCGCGAACGCCGGTCTCACTCCGCTCGCCGCGCTGGTCGGCCCGGCCGTGTTCGGAGCGGTGGCGCTGGTCCTCGCCGGTGAGCTCGCCGTCGTCGCGGTTCTCGCGCGGCGGCGCTGAATGCGCGCCTCCTACACTCGGGAGGGTCGGGAGAACGGGGGGCCGCCGGTGCTGAGCGAGAACGCGATCGCGCTGTACCTGCACGCGTCCGTGCGCGGAGACTGGTCGCTCGAGAGCGCGTCGGACGAGCTCGGCGTCACCGTCGACGGCCTCCGCGAGGCGCGCGACGAGCTGATCGGGCTCCGGCTGCTCGCTCCGCTGCACGCGGGGGCGGAGTCGCTCGCCACGGCCGCACCGGACATCGCCCTGGCCGAGCTGATCGCCGACGACGAGCGGCGCCTCCTCGAGCTGCAGACCGGGATCACCCGCCGCCGCAGCGAGCTGATGGCCCTCGTCCCCGCGTACCGGAGCGCCCGCAGCGCCCTCGCCGCCGCGGAGCAGGTGGAGGTGATCGAGGACCCGGCGACCGTCCTCCGGCTGCTCCTCGACCTGCAGCGCGGAGCCTCGGAGGAGGTGCTGATCGCCGCTCCCGGCACCAGCAGCGTGGAGCGGCACGAGGCGAGCGACGCCGTCGACCGCGAGCTGCTCGGGCGCGGCATCGCGAGGCGGACGCTGTACCACGACCGCCGCCGCGACAACACGGCCCTCCGGCGCTCGGTCGCGGAGCTCGAGCCGCTGGGCGCGCGGTTCCGGACCCTCCCGGTGCTGCCCTTCCGGCTGGTGGTCTTCGACCGCTCCCTCGCGATCGTCGCCCGCTCCCGCGACGAGGACGACCGCGCCGCCCTGGTCGTCCGCTCCCCCGAGCTCGCGGCGACCGTGGCGCGCGTGTTCGACGCGGCGTGGGAGTTCGCAGCGCCCCTGCACGCGGCAGGTGCCGAGGAGGAGCCCTCCCTCTCCGCGGTGCAGCGGTCGATCCTGCAGGGCCTCGCCGCCGGGCTCACCGACGAGGCGCTCGCGGCACGGCTGGACCTCAGCGTGCGCACCTGCCGTCGGCACATCGCCGGTCTCTTCGAGCTGCTCGGCGCCGAGAGCCGCTTCCAGGCCGGCGTGCTCGCGGCCCGGCGGGGCTGGCTGCCGGTCCGACCGCGCTGACTCAGGCCGTCGGCGAGCTCAGCGCCGCTGTGCCGGGCGCCGTCCGTCGGGGGCCCGCTCAGCCCGCGTGCGCTCCGAGGAACGCGAGCGCCCGCGGCCAGGCGTCGGTCGCCGCCTCGGCCTGGTAGGTCTGCTCGTTCGCGTCGTTGAAGAAGGCGTGGCCTGCTCCCGGGTAGACGACGACCTCGACGTCCTTGCCCTCGGTCGCCTCGCGGATGCGCGGCACCTGCTCGACGAGGGGAGCGTCCTGGTCGCCCAGGAACGCCAGCACCGGCACCTGCAGCGCGGCGAGGTCCTCCGCGGACGCGGTGACGTGCCCGTAGAACGGCACGGCAGCGGCCAGCCGCGGCTCGGCCAGCGCGAGCGCCCACGAGAAGGTGCCGCCGTAGCAGAACCCGGTGACGGAGACGCTGGTCGCACCCTCCTGGCGCAGCAGCCGCTCGACGAGGGCGCGGAGGATCGCGACGGTGCGCGTCGCGTGCTCCGGAGTGAAGACGGGGGCGAAGAAGGTGCGCAGCTCGACCTGGCGCGGCAGGCGCCGCACGGGGTGGTCGTAGTCGGCGCGCTGCTCCTCGTCGAGCTGCTCGAGCAGGCCGCTGTCGGCCAGGAGCTCGGGCGCGACGACGCTGTAGCCCTCGGCCGCGTAGCGGTCCGCGACCGAGCGGATGTGCCCGTCGACGCCCCAGACCTCGTGGATCAGGATCAGCGCCCGGCCGCCCTCACCGCTGCGGTACACCGGTACGTCGTGCTCGGCCAGGGTCCAGGTCTCATCGCTCGTGGGCATGGTCGCACCCTAGCCCCGGACCCCGGGAGCACGCGTCGTCAGAAGTCGTACTCGCAGTTGCGGAGGTTCGCCACGTCCTCGGTGAGCGTCGGCTCCCCGCCGAGCAGGAACGCGTAGTTCTTCGAGTTGGAGGCCAGGAAGCGCAGCGTCGAGTCGTGCACGCAGTCGCGCTCGGTCAGCAGCACGGACGAGCCCAGCGCCGCCGCCGTCGTCGCTCCCGAGAGGGCGTCGGCGAAGGAGGACCCCGCGGCGAGGAAGACGCTGTCCTGCAGCAGCGACTGGGGGTAGGCGCTGTTCAGCTCGACGCTGGTCTCGTAGCGGTCGCGGCCGGCGATCCTCGAGACCGAGGGGGCGAGGCCGCGACGCGCGAAGTCCGCCACGTACGCGTCCCGGATCGAGGGGTCACCGCCGAGGAACTCCACGTGCTCCGGCGCCAAGTCGCGCACTGCGGTCTCGGTCGCGGAGTCGGCGCCCGAGGTCGCACCGTCGACCAGCAGCACGGGCTGCGCTCGCCAGCCGGCGATGGGTGCGGCCGACAGGGCGTCGGGGAAGTTCGTGCCGGTCGCGACGAACATGTTCGAGTAGGGGCCGGTGCCGAAGGCGTCTGCGACGATCCGGCGGGAGGTGTCGTAGCGGTCCGTCCCGCCGATGCGCTCGGTGCCGCCGACGATCGAGCGGATCGCGGAGAGGACCCCGGGGCTCACGCTCAGCTCGCTGCCGACGACCACGACCCGCTCCGGGCGGAGGCGGCGGATCTCGTCGGAGACGACCCGAGGCAGGCGGTCGGGATCGGTGAGCAGGAGCGCGCCTCCGAGAGCGGCGGCGGCCGGGCCGGCGCTCAGCGCATCCGGCCAGTTCGCCCCGCTGGCCACGTAGAGCACCGGGATGCCCGGGGAGAAGTAGCCCGTCGCCTCCACCGAGGTCGCGTAGCGGTCCGATCCGGCGAGGCGGCCGGTGTACTGCTGGTAGTCGCTGCTCAGCGAGAGGTCGATCCCGGCGGCCGATCCGCCCACCGGGACGCGCACGTCGCCCGCGTCGCCCGAGCGGAGGACGTGGTCCCAGTAGCTGTCGTCGATCACGTCGTCGCGGCTCGACGCCCGGACGAGGTAGTCGCCGGGGACGACCTGCTGGAACGAGTACGGGTTGTCGCCGCCCGTGATCAGGTCGAGCTCGCCGGTGCGGAAGTAGCCGTCGGTTCCCGGGTCGCGGTACCAGATGTCGACGCGCTGGTCGCCCGCGACGCCGCTCAGGCGTCCCTCGAGCGTCCCCAGCCGTGCGGTGCGCAGCTGCACGCCGGCCGCCGGGGCCTGGAGCGGCTCGGCGCTGCGGGCGACGGCGCTGCCGCCCGACCAGAGGTCGGCGTACAGGTCGGCGTTGTCCTTGATCAGCAGGTAGTAGGTCTGCCCGGCGGTGAGCCCGTCGATGCTGAAGGTGAGGTCGCCGGCGACGGAGTGGTTCCCGAGGAGCCCCGCCTCGCTCGACCAGACCTCGACGTTCAGGAGGGCGCCGCGGGGAGTGGTGGTCGCGATCGAGCCGTCGGCCTCCTCGACCACGACACGGCCGCTGATCGACGCCGCAGCGCTCGCACGGGCGGCGCTCGGCGCCTCGTCCGGCACGGCGGGCAGGGGGGACTCGGCGCTGGGCTGCCAGAGCGGCTGCCCCTCGGGGAGCACGATCGAGCGGGGCGCGTCGGAGGCGGCGCCGAATGCGGCGACGGGGGCGGCCGACGGCGCGGCCGCCGATGCGGCGGAGGCGAGCGGGCTGGAGGTGATCGCCAGGGCGGCGACGAGGACCGCGGAGGCGGCGGACCTCAGAACGAGCGGGGACACGGCGGAGCGCCTGCTTCCAGGAGGAGGTCGCCCTGCGGCCGACCCGGCGGAGGGGATCGCGCTCATGCTAGCGGCGGCCCGCGCCCCGTCGTCCTCCCCGATCAGGGGTCAGGAGACAGGCGGCGCGACGAGGATGTCGTCCCACTCCAGAGCGCGCTCGAACCGGAAGCCGTGCCGCTCGTAGAGGCGGCGGGCGTCGCTGCGCTTCAGCACGTCGAGCCGGAAGGGCAGACCCGGCCGCGCCTCCTCCGCCATCACCCGACTCAGGACGGCGCCGCCGACTCCGCGTCCCTGTGCGTGCGGCGCCAGGTAGAAGTGCTCGATCCAGACCGCGTCCGGCTCGACCCGCGCGGCGATGCTCCCGGCGAAGGCGCCGTCGAGCTCGATCACCCGGGTGAGCTCGGGCCGGTAGCCGTCGAGGAAGCGGTGCCGCACGCGGTGCTCGTCGTAGCGGTCGAGCGTCTCGAGCGACGGGCGCATGACGACCGCGCGCAGCTCGGCGATCGCTGCCGCGTCCTCCGAGGTCGCGGGGCGGAGCGACCAGTCGGCGTCGTCGACCACGGTCAGCGGCCGCGGGGCTTGCGGGTGCGCCGCACCGCCGGCGCGGACGCCGTGGCGCGGGCCGGCTTCTTCTTGCCGCCGCCGGCCCTCTCCGCCTTCTCGCGCGCCTCCCGGGCCTTCGCCTTGGCGGCCTTCGCCCGCGACTCGACCTTCGGCGTCGCGGCGGTGCCGCGCGTGGTGTTCGCGCTGCGGCCGCGGACGACTCCGATGAAGTCCTCGACGTCGTCGCCCTTGTCGTCCGTCACCCAGGCGAGGTGGACGGAGGAGGGAGCGACGCCGGTCACCGGCACTGCGGTCACGTCCTTGCGGCTGTGCACGCGCGCCACCGACTGCGGCACGATCAGAACGCCCACGCCGGCCGCGACCTGCTCGACCGCGTCGTCGAGGCCGGCCATGCGCGGCAGCGGGCGCCGCGAGCCGTCCGCGATCTCCTCGGCGACCGCGGCCCACTCGGGCACGTCCTCCGGGTCCTGGAGGAGGTGCTCGCCGGCCAGCTCCGCGACGTCGAGCTCCTCCGCGGCGGCCAGGACGTGCTCGCGGCCGACGACGGCGACGGGCTGCTCGTCGTAGAGGTGGATGGAGCTGAGGGCGGAGGAGGAGACGTCGCCGCGGACGAACGACAGCTGCGCGCGGCCGTCGAGCAGCGCCTGCTCCTGATCGCGCTCGGCGACGACGGTGATGCGCAGCGGGAGATCGGAGCGGCGCTGGCCCCAGACGCGGGTCCACTTGGTGGGGGTGACGCCGGGCACGAGGGCGACGGCGAGCACGGGGCCGGCGGGGACGGCGTCCTCGGCGTCGGAGTCGGCGTCGTCGGAGTCGGCGGCGTCGTCGACATCGCTGTCCCCGGCGTCGCTGTCCTCGGCGTCGAGGTCGGCGGAGTCGAGGTGGTCGGAGTCGAGGTCGTCGGAGTCGCCGTCCTCGGAGGCGCCGTCCGTGTCGTCCGACTCGGGTCCGGCTCCGGCGCCGACCGCACCCGATCCGGCCGACGCGTCGTCCGCCGCCGCGTCCGCCTCGCCCTCCGGACGCCCCTCCGCCTCGGAAGCGGCCTGCGGGTCGACGGTCTCGGGCTGCTCGCTCATCCCCTCAGGGTAGGTGGTCCGCGCCGCGCCGGTAGGGTTGCCGCATGGCCAAGGCGACACAGACGATGAAGGCTGCGACCGCGGCGAAGAAGCTGCAGGTCTACCTGCCCGCGACCCCGGAGGAGTTCCAGGAGTCGGCGATCACGCGCGAGCAGTACGACGAGCTCGCCGCGAACCCGCCCGCCTGGCTCGTGCAGCTGCGCGAGGAGGGGCCGCACCCCCGCTCCGTCATCGCCTCCCGGCTGAACGTCTCCATCTCGGGGCTCGCCCGCGGCGGCGTCACCGAGGCGCTGACCACTCCCGAGATCCAGGCCTTGCTCGACGAGGTCCCCGAGTGGCTGCGCGTCGAGCAGAACCGCTACGCGGAGGTCCGCCGCGAGCAGGCCCGCATCAAGTCCGAGCGCGCCGCCAAGGCCGCGGACTGACCCCACCCCCGCCTGCAGGACCCCGATCCGGCGCGGGCGACGTGGCCTGCGGACCGGAGCGGGATCCCGCCGAGGGGAGCCGCGCGGCTACTGGTTCGAGAACGCGGCGTCGAACGACGCGGTCGGGGTCCTCCAGAGCAGCGAGCGGATGAAGCCGACGGCCTCCTTCGCGCCGTGGAGGCGGTCCATCCCGGCGTCCTCCCACTCGATGGAGATCGGGCCGGAGTAGCCGATCGACTCCAGCGCCCGGAACGCGTCCTCCCACGGGACGTCGCCGTGCCCCGTCGAGACGAAGTCCCAGCCGCGGCGCGGGTCGCCCCAGGGCAGGTGCGAGCCGAGCACGCCGGCGCGGCCGTTCTTCGGGCGCAGGCGGGTGTCCTTGCAGTCGACGTGGTAGATCCGGTCCTTGAAGTCGACGATGAAGCCGACCGGGTCGATGTCCTGCCACATCATGTGCGACGGATCCCAGTTGAAGCCGAAGGCCGGGCGGTGCCCGATCGCCTCGAGGGTGCGCACGCTCGACCAGTAGTCGTAGGCGATCTCGGACGGGTGCACCTCGTGCGCGTAGACCACGCCGTTCGCGTCGAACTCGTCGAGGATCGGGTTCCAGCGGGTCGCGAAGTCCTCGTACCCCTCGTCGATGACGGAGGCCGGGACCGGCGGGAACTGCGCCACGTAGGGCCAGATCTTCGAGCCGGTGAAGCCGACGACCACGTCCACGCCGAGCTTGCGGGCGACCCGCGCCGAGCGCTTCATGTCCTCGGCGGCGCGCTGCCGCACCCCCTCCGCGTCGCCGTCGCCCCAGGTGTAGTCGCGCACGAGTGCCTTGTGGCGGAAGTCGATCGGGTCGTCGCAGACGGCCTGGCCGGTGAGGTGGTTCGAGATGGCGAAGACCTCGAGGCCGTAGCGGTCGAGGATCTCCAGGCGCGAGGCGGCGTAGGCGTCGTCCTCGTCCGCGCGCTTGAGGTCGAGATGGTCGCCCGAGGCCGCGATCTCGAGTCCGTCGTAGCCCCACTCGGCGGCGAGCCGGGCGACCTCCTCGAAGGGCAGATCGGCCCACTGGCCGGTGAACAGCGTCACGGGGTGGGTGGCGGGGTAGGTCTTCTCGTCGCTCATGCGGCGATCTCCGTCCGGTCGTCGGCGGCGGGCAGGGTGACCCAGGCGCCTGTCTCGGCCGCGTCGAGCACGGCCTCGGTGATGCGCGCCGCGCGGAGGCCGTCGGCGAAGGTCGGCAGACCCTCCACGTCGGCGCCCGCCACGGCGGCGTAGGTGTCGCGGGCGAACGCCGTGAAGGCGTCCTGATAGCCCATCGGATGACCGCTCGGCACGATCGAGAGCCGGGCCGCATCGGGCGCGAGGATCGAGGCGTCGCGCGGCACCAGCAGGGCGCTGTCGCGCCGGCCGACCCACAGCGTCTCGGGGAGCTCCTGCTCGAAGCGCAGCGACTCCTCCAGCCCGGACACCTCGAGCACCAGCTCGTTGCGGTGGCCCGCGGTGACCTGCGAGACGAGGAGCGTGCCGACGGCGCCGCTCTCGAGCCGGACGATCAGGCCGGCCACGTCCTCGGTGCTCACCGGGCGGCCGCCGCGCTCGGCGTGGACGGTGCTCGTGATCGCGGCGAGCGAGTCGATCCGGTCGCCGGTGACGAACTCCAGCAGGTCGACCAGGTGCGAGCCGATGTCGCCGAAGGCGCGCGAGCGGCCGCCGGCGGCCGGGTCGACGCGCCAGTTGTCGTCGGAGGCGCCCAGCAGCCAGTCCTGGAGGTAGCTCCCGCGGACGGTGACCAGACGGCCGGTCTCGCCGGAGGCGACGCGGGCACGGGCCTCGCGCACCATCGGGTGGAAGCGGTAGGCGAACGGGACGGTCGCCACCACGCCGGCGGAGGACGCGGCCGCAGCGAGCGACTCCGCCTCCCGCAGCGTCGCGGCGAGCGGCTTCTCGCAGACCACGTGCTTGCCCGCTTCGATCGCCGCGAGCGCGAGCGCGGCGTGCGTGGCGTTCGGGGTGCAGACATGCACGAGGTCGATGCTCTCGTCCTCGATCAGGGCCCGGGCGTCCGGGTAGGCGCGCTCGACGCCGAGCTCGGCCGCCGCCCGCTCGCCCTTCTCCGGGGTGGAGGAGGCGACTCCGGCGAGCACCGCTCCGGCGCTGCGGGCCGCGCGGCTGTGCACGGCCGCCATGAAGCCGCCGCCGAGCACGCCGACGCGCAGGGGCGCGGGCATCAGGAGAGGGTCGCTTCGGTCGGGTCCCAGCTCTCGGGCAGTGCGGGGCGGGGCGTCACGGAGCTCGTGACGAGGACCTTCTCGCCGGTCTCGGCGGCCTCGAGGAGCGAGAGCATCACGTCGGTGACGTGGTACGCGAGGTCTCCGGAGGCGGCCTCGGGGCGGTCGGCCCGGATCGCACGGGCGAGCTCGAGCACGCCGGTGCCGCGGGAGGCGGTCGAGCCGGTCGCCGCGATGACCTCCGGCTCGGCGGACCCGCGGCGGTGCAGGGTGATCTCGCCGTCGTGCTGGTTCGGGTCGGGGAGGACGAGGGTGCCCTCGGAGCCGTTGATCTCGACGAAGCCGGTGCGCGGCAGGCTCGACTCGAAGCTCCATACGCCCTGGGCCGAGGCCCCGGACTCGAAGCGGAGCAGGCCGCCGATGTGCGTCGGGATGGTCACCGGGAACTCGGTGCCCTCCTTCGGGCCGGAGCCCACGACGCGGGTGGCGCGGGCCTGGGACGAGACGGCGGTGACGCTCTCGACGGGGCCGAGGTTCTGCACGAGCGTGGTGATGTAGTACGGGCCCATGTCCAGCAGCGGTCCGCCGCCCTCGGCGAAGAAGAACTCCGGGTTCGGGTGCCACGACTCGGGGCCGGGGCCCTGGAAGAGGGTGAGGGCCGAGAGCGGCGTGCCGATGGCTCCGCTCTCGATCACGCGCTGCGCCGTCTGGAGGCCCGCGCCCAGGAAGGTGTCGGGAGCGGTCGCGACGCGCAGCCCCTTCTCCTTGGCCAGCGCGAGCAGCTCGATCCCGCTGTCGCGGTCGAGCGAGAAGGGCTTCTCGGTCCACACGTGCTTGCCCGCCTCGACCGCGCGGCGCGCGACCTCGACGTGCGCGGCCGGGATCGTGAGGTTGACGACGATCTCGATGCCCTCGTGCGCGAGGAGCTCCTCGACGGTGCCGGAGGCGGGGACGCCGAAGGCCTCGGCCTGGGTCCTCGCCCGCTCGAGGTCGATGTCGGCGACGAAGAGCACCTCGAGGTCGGGGAAGACGGTGAGGTTGGTCAGGTACTGGGTGCTGATGTTGCCGGCGCCGATGACGCCGACGCCCACGCGGCCGGTGCCGCTCATGCGCCGAGCCCCGAGACGTAGCGGTGGGCCGACTCCAGGCCCTCGAAGATGTCGCCGGCGTAGGCGTCGAACTCCAGCACGGGCAGGGCCTGCGGAGCGGCGGCGAGGATCGCCGGGACGTCCATCGCGCCCTCGCCCGCGGGCAGCTGCTCCTGGGTGTCGGCCGAGATCGGGCCGTCCTTCACGTGCAGGAAGCGCACCTGATCGCCGAGGCGTCCGAGAACCTCGACCGGGTCGTCGCCGCCGACGGCCGCCCAGTAGGTGTCGAGCTCGAGGACCATGCGCGGGTCGAGCAGGCTCGCGAGGTGCTCGAAGGCGCTGCGGCCGTCGACGCGGTTCTCGAACTCGAAGGCGTGGTTGTGGTAGCCGAGCACCAGGCCTCGGGCGGCGGCGGAGTCGACCAGCGCGTTCAGCTCGTCGGCGATGCGGGCGACGTCGTCCGCGGTGGTCCAGCGGGTCGGGTCGACGAAGGGGTCGATCACGGTCTCGACGCCGAGCGAGGCGGCCGTGTCGAGGATCTCGTCGACGGTGGCGTCGCCCTGCGGGCCGAGGAGGCGCGCGTGGGCGCTGGGAGCGCGCAGTCCGCTGGCCGGAAGCGCCGCGCGGTAGGCGTCGGCCAGGTCGACGAACCCGAAGAGCTCGACCGTGGTGAAGCCGATCGCCGCGAGGCGGTCGAGGGTGGCGGGCAGATCGGCCGCGAGCGGCTCGCGCACCGAGTACAGCTGGACAGAGAGGTCTGGGGGTGTGGCCACCGGTGGGGCTCCTGATCGCATCGGAAGGTGTGCCTCGAACCCTACGCGGACTTTTGCTCACGGACAAGCAAAACTAGCCCTGCGCGCCCGCCAAGTCGGGCACGCGCCGCACAGAAGCACGGGCGCTGTGGTTGACTCTGGCCATGTCCCCGCGCCGCCGCATCACCGTCAGCGCGGTCGGCGAGCTGCTGCTCCTGCTGGCCGACGGGGCGCCCCGGACGCGGGCCGACGTGGTCGCCGAGACGGGCCTGCCGCGCGCGGCCGTCTCCGCCCAGCTCGACGTCCTCACCGCCTCCGGCCTGGTCGCCCGGCAGGACGACGCCCCCTCCTCCGGAGGCCGCCCCGCCGCCCGCGTGGCCTTCGACCCCCGGGCGCGCACCCTCCTCGCCGTCGACCTGGGCGCCGCGCACGCCGTCGTCGCCCTGACCGACCTCGACGGCACGGTCCTCGCCCGCCGCCGCGAGAGCATCGCCATCGCCGACGGCCCCCTCGCCGTCCTCGGCCACGCCCTCGACGTCGCCGCGGCCCTGCTCGGCCGGACTCCGGCGGCCGGCCCGCTCGCGGGAGTCGGCGTCGGCGTCCCCGGACCCGTCGAGCACGCGACGGGCCGCCCTGTGAAGCCGCCGATCATGCCCGGCTGGGACCGCTTCGACATCCCGGAGTTCGTCGGCCGCCGCCTCCCCGTGCCCGTCCTCGTCGACAACGACGTGAACCTGCTTGCGCTCGGCGAGCACGCCGACCACTACGCCGACGTCGACGACCTCCTCTACGTGAAGGTCTCCACCGGCATCGGAGCCGGGATCGTCAGCGGCGGCGCCCTGCAGCGCGGAGCCCTCGGAGCGGCGGGCGACCTGGGCCACGTGCAGGTCCCCGGCGACCGCGGCGAGGCCGACCTCGAGGCGATCGCGAGCGGCTCGGCGATCGCCCGCCGGCTGACCGAGTCCGGGATCGACGCCGCCAGCACCTCCGACGTCGTCACCCTGCTGACCGGCGGGGACCCCACCACGGTCGAGCTCACGCGCGCCGCCGGCCGCGACATCGGCGAGGTGCTCGCCACCTGCGTGAACCTCCTGAACCCGTCCGTCATCGTCGTCGGCGGCAGCATCGCCCAGGCCAGCCACGAGGTCCTCGCCGGGGTCCGCGAGGTCGTCTACCGCCGCTCCCTCCCCCTGGCGACCCGCGCGCTCGACATCGTGCAGGCCGCGGCCCAGGGCGGAGGCGTCCGCGGTGCCGCCCTGATGGTCCGGCGCCACCTCCTCTCCCCCGCGCACGTCGACGCCTTCCTCGACGCCTGAGCCGCCGGCGCGGGCCGTCCCGCCCCGGTGAGACGCCGCGGGTCGGCGTGCCGATTCGACCGGGCGCCGCAGGGGGCAGAGAATGAATCGGTGCCCGACCTGCAGCTCTCCTTCCCCTGGGAGACGCAGCCCGTCTTCACGGACGCCGAGCCCCCGCACCTCCGGAGGGTCGTCGCCGACTCCTCGGACCGCGTCGCCTGGCTCCGCGCCCGCTCGCGCGGCATCACGGCGACCGATGTCGCCCGCCTCTCCTCCCCCGCCGCGATCGGCAGGGCCGCGCTCGACAAGCTCTACGGCACCGGCTTCGGCGGCAACGCCTTCACCGACCACGGCCGCGCCCGCGAGCCCGAGATCGCCGCCTGGGTGCGGAGCGAGCACGCGATCGAGCCCAGCAGCACCCTCTTCCACGCGAGCCAGGAGCGGCGCCACCTCGCCACGCCCGACGGCATCGGCCTCCGCGAGGACGGCCGGCTCGAGCTCTGCGAGATCAAGACCACGACCAAGCCGTGGCGGAGCATCCCGCGCCACTACCTGCGGCAGGTCTTCTGGCAGCAGTACGTCCTCGGCGCCGAGCGCACGCTCGTCGTCTGGGAGCAGCACCGCGACTTCGTGCCGATCGAGGGCGAGCCGAACTCCCGCTGGGTCGACCGCGACGAGGACGAGATCCACATCCTCGTCCGCCTGGCGGGGATGCTGATGGCCGAGCTGCACGAGCGGACGCGCGCCCGGTGACGGTCCTCCTCCTGCACGGCCTGGGCGGCGACCGCTCCCAGCCGCTGGGGCTGCTGCGCTCCGCCCTCCCCGCCGGCAGCGAGGTCATCGCTCCGGACGTCCGTGCCCACGGCGCCTCTGAGCTGCTCGGCGCGCCCGGCGACTTCGCCCTCGAGGCGCTGGCCGACGAGGTGACGGAGGAGGTCGTGCGCGCCGGAGCCGCGCACAAGCCGCTCACGGTGCTCGGCATCTCGATGGGCGCCGCGATCGCCCTGCGCCTCGCGGTCCGACGCGTGCTGCCGATCGACCGCGCCGTCTTCGTGCGCCCCGCCTTCACCGCCGAGCCGCTGCCCGAGAACCTCACCGTGTTCCCCGTCATCGCGCAGCTGCTGCACGACCACGGAGCGAAGCGCGGCGAGCGGATGTTCCGCGCCTCGGGCCTGTTCGCGCGCGCCGCCGAGGTGTCCCCCGCGTCGGCGGAGGCGCTGACGCTGCAGTTCCGCTCTCCGCGCGCGGCCGAGCGCGCCGTCCGTCTCGCCCAGATCCCGCGGAACGCCGCCTACCGCGATTCCGGAGAGCTGGGCGAGGTCATCGCGCGCACCCTGGTGATCGCGGCCGAGCGCGACCCCGTGCACCCGATCGAGGTCGCGGAGGCGTGGGCTAGGGCTCTTCCGGATGCGGACTGCGAGCGGGTGCCGTCGCGGGACGAGGGCTTCGCCGCTCAGCAGGACCGGATCCGCGGGCACGTCCGCGGCTGGCTCGCTCGGCGCTGAGGTCCTCGAGCGCGAGCACCAGGCCGACGAACGCGAGCCAGAGCACTGCGATCGCGGTCGCCACGAACTCGAGCGTGCCGCCGAGCCGCAGCCACACGCGCAGGAGCGACAGGATCCCGCCCGTCCCGGCGACGACCGCCACCGAGATCCCGGCAGCGAGCGAGAGCCGCGCGACCGCAGGGCGCCCCCGCACGGTCGCCAGCTGGAGCATCGCGGCGCAGGCGGCCCCGAAGCCGAGCACGGCGGCCGAGGTGTGGATGAGGTCCTGCCAGCGGAAGGCCGGCCCGACCGGCAGCGGGCAGCCCGCCGTGCAGGTCACCTGCGAGGCGAGCGCGAAGCAGGCGGCCGCCAGGAGGATCGCGCCCGCCGGGCGGAGGGCGGGGAGCAGGCGGGCGCGCACCGGCCAGGCGCCCGCGGCGATCAGCGCGCCGCCGGCCGCCACGAGCAGAAGAGCGGCCTCGAAGGCGCCCGCCGTCGGCAGGTCCGGCGCGCCCATCTCGCTGACGTAGACCCAGCGGCTGGTGCCGATGCTGATCCGGGCGGCCAGGAGGACCACGAGCCCGGCCAGGACAAGGAGGGCACCGCCGACCAGCAGGGTACGTCGGCGTCGCATCCCCTCATCGTGCCAGACCGGGCGCCCGCGGCTCCGCGCGCCAATCTTCTCCCGAGGGTGACACCCCCGTAACAGCGCCGACTCATTGCCTCGATTGACTGGTCGCGGCGTCGGATGCGGGGATCGGGGGCGACGTCCTCGGCACGCTCCACCCGCACGCCTCAGCGACAGGAAAGGCGACGATGCACACCAGCGCGCTCGGGCACGGCCTCGCGATCGGCGAGATCCCGGAGGAGGTCGTCCTCCCCGACACGATGACGGCGGCGGTGATCGACGCGCCGGGCGACGCCTCCGCACTGCACCTGGCGACCGTGCCGACACCCTCCGCCATCAACGCCGAGTTCACCGTGAAGGTGGTCGCGGCCGGCGTGAACCCGCTCGACGCGAAGACGCGCGCGGGCCAGGGGGTCGCCTCGCAGATCGCCTCCTACCCGGCGGTCCTCGGCCACGACTTCTCGGGCGTCGTCGTCTCGAGCCCCTACCCGGCGCATCCGCTGCGGCCGGGCGACGAGGTCTACGGCTTCGTCATGGTGCCGCGCTACTCGGGCTCCTACGCGGAGTACGTCAGCGTGCCGAGCGTCTCCATCGCGCGGAAGCCGTCGACGCTCTCCCACGTCGAAGCGGCCGGCGTCCCGCTCGCGGCGCTCACCGCCTGGGGCATGGTCGTCGAGCTCGCCAAGGCGCACGAGGGTCAGCGGATCCTCATCCACGCCGGGTCGGGCGGAGTCGGCCACTTCGCGGTGCAGTTCGCCGCCTACTTCGGCGCCTCGGTGATCGCGACCGGCTCGACCCGCAACCTGCAGTGGCTGCACGAGCTCGGCGCCGCGCAGGTGATCGACCACACCGCCGAGCGCTTCGACGAGCTGCTGTCCGGCGTCGACGTGGTCATCGATCTGGTCGGCAACGTCCACGACGACACGGGCTCGCGCTCGCTGAGGGTCCTCCGCCCCGGGGGCCTGATCGTGAACGCGCCCACCGGGAGCTGGCCCGGGTTCTTCGAGGAGGCGGCCGCTGCGGGCGTGCGCGCCTCCACCTACCGCGTCGCTCCCGACGGGGCGACCCTGGGCGTGGTCTCGCGCCTGCTCGAGTCGGGCGACGTCCGCGTCTTCATCGACGGCATCTTCCCCCTGGCCCGCGCCTGCGAGGCGCACGAGCAGCTCGAGACGGGCCACACCCGCGGCAAGATCGTCCTCACCGTCTCCGAGGGCTGACCTCGGCGAGAGGCCACTCGGATACGCCACGCGGAGCGGATCGCGTACTCGGGTGGCGTCTCGCGGGGAGGGTCAGGCGAGAGAGCGCTCGAGGACGAAGTCGTCCTCCCAGCGGTCGCCGACGAGGAAGCGCTTGCGGCCGACGACCGCGAAGCCGTGCTTGGAGTAGAACCGCTGAGCACGCGCGTTCTCCTCGTTGACGCCGAGCCAGACGCCCGCGGCACCGTGTGCCCGCGCCTCCTCGAGGGTCGCGGCCATCAGCGCGGCCGCCGCTCCGGAGCCGTGCCGGCCGGGCAGGAGGTAGAACTTGCTGAGCTCGACGGTCGGACGCAGCCGGATCGCCGCGACGACGTCGGCGTCGGCGGGCTCCCCGCGCACGAGCATCGCGTAGCCGGTCAGCGCGCCGGAGTCGTCGTCGACCAGGAGCGAGCGGAGCGGATCGGCGAGGTGGTCGCGGAAGCGCTCGACCGAGAGCACGGTGCGCACGAACTCGGCCTTCGCCTCCGCGGTGGTGTGCGGCGGGCAGGCCAGCGGGAAGGTCGCGGCGGCCAGCTCGGCCAGGGCGGCGGCGTCGGCGGGGGACGCCCGGCGGACGGTCACGGGAGGCGCGACGGAGCGGAGCGGCGGATCACCGGTCCAGTATGCCGGGACGACGAAGGAGGGGGCCCGCCGAAGCGGACCCCCTCCTCACGTCAGTTCGTGCCCGGCTCAGGCCAGGACGTTGACGTCCAGCGGGATGCCGGGGCCGAAGGTCGTCGAGACGGCGGCCTTCTGGATGTAGCGGCCCTTCGAGGAGGACGGCTTGAGGCGGAGGATCTCGTCGAGCGCGGTCTTGAAGTTCTCCTGGAGCTGCTCCTCGGTGAACGCGGCCTTGCCCACGACGAGGTGCACGTTGGCGTGCTTGTCGACGCGGAACTCGATCTTTCCGCCCTTGATCTCGGTCACGGCCTTCGCCACGTCCGGGGTCACGGTGCCGGTCTTCGGGTTGGGCATGAGGCCGCGGGGGCCGAGCACCTTTCCGAGACGGCCGACCTGGCCCATGAGCTCCGGGGTCGAGACGGCGGAGTCGAACGAGGTGTACCCGCCCGCGACCTTCTCGATGAGCTCGGCGCCGCCGACCTCGTCGGCACCGGCGGCCAGCGCGGCCTCGGCGGCCGGACCGGTGGCGAACACGATGACGCGGGCGGTCTTGCCCGTGCCGTGGGGCAGGATGACCGTGCCGCGGACCATCTGGTCGGCCTTGCGGG
This sequence comes from Rathayibacter sp. AY1F4, assembly GCF_002931775.1. NCBI lineage: Bacteria > Bacillati > Actinomycetota > Actinomycetes > Micrococcales > Microbacteriaceae > Rathayibacter > Rathayibacter sp. AY1F4. Next base: position 83,596 of record NZ_PSVE01000012.1, on the reverse strand, counting down.
GGTCGACACCGAGCTTGAGGGCGACCTCGACGGTGCTGTTGAACTTGGCGGAACCGGTCTCGCGGGCGAGCGCGACGGCCTCGTCGGCCGTGTAGAACTTGCCCTCTTCGAGCTTGGCCGCGGCGGCCCGGTAGGCCTTCGACTTCTGTGCCATGTTGTTTCTCCTTGAAACGAGAATGTGGTTCTAGAGCCTGGCGGGCTCTCCCACGGGGGTGATGGAGTTCTGGTGGTGCCGCGATCGCGGCCGTGCGTGCTGCTCGCGGGAGGCGGAGAGGTCCTGCGGAGGCGCTTCCGGACCGGGCGCGCGACCCCGCTGAGGGGCCGCCGTCGGGTTCTCGAGGCTTCCGCGGTGGGTCCGCGCCGGTGGGCGCGTCGCTCCCGCCGTCGAGCAGCGCGTCGCGCTACTCGACCGTGATGCCCATTGAGCGGGCGGTGCCGGCGATGATCTTCGCGGCGGCGTCGATGTCGTTGGCGTTCAGGTCGACCTGCTTCGCCTCGGCGATCTCGCGGACCTGCGCCTGGGTGAGCTTCGCGACCTTCACGGTGTGCGGGGTCGAGGAGCCCTTGGCGACGCCGGCGGCCTTCTTGATGAGCTCCGCCGCGGGCGGGGTCTTCAGCACGAAGGTGAACGAGCGGTCCTCGTAGACGGTGATCTCGACGGGGATGACGTTGCCGCGCTGCGACTCGGTCTGCGCGTTGTACGCCTTGCAGAACTCCATGATGTTGACGCCGTGCTGACCGAGCGCCGGACCGATCGGGGGCGCGGGGTTGGCCGCGCCGGCCTTGATCTGGAGCTTGATCAGGCCGGTGACCTTCTTCTTGGGGGCCATTCTGATTCCTTTTCTCAGGGTTCGAGCGGTCGGGGGCTCCCGGCCGCTCTCCCGCGCATCCGACGGTGCCGGATCGCGGTGGAGGAGGGTCGTCCGGCGCGCACAGGGGCGGGCGCCGATACGAAAACCCGTACGAGCTTACACGAGCGGGGCCACCCCCGACAGGGCGGAGGAGGGGCCGACGCCCGGGTGCGCGTGGGGCGGTGCCGGAGGGAGCGCCGCCCGGAACGGCGAACGCCCCCTCCGACCTGCGGAGGGGGCGTTCATGCGCCGCGGAGGCGACGCGTCAGAGCTTGGTGACCTGGTCGAACGACAGCTCGACCGGGGTCTCGCGCTCGAAGAGCGAGACGAGCACGGTGAGCTTGCCGCTCTCGGGCTTGATCTCGCTGATCGAGCCGGGAAGACCCGCGAACGAGCCCTCCTTGATGGTGATCGTCTCGCCGATCTCGAAGTCGACCTCGGCAGGCAGCACGCGCTGGGCCTGCTTCTGGCCCTTGGCACCAGAGGTCTTCGAGGGGGCGACGTCCTTGATCTCGACGAGGCTCTTCAGCATCGTGAAGGCCTCCTCGAACCGCAGCGGGGTCGGGTTGTGGGCGTTGCCCACGAAGCCGGTGACGCCCGGGGTGTGGCGGACGACCGACCACGAGTCCTCGTTGAGGTCCATGCGCACCAGCACGTAGCCGGGGATGCGCACCCGGGTGACCATCTTGCGCTGGCCGTTCTTGATCTCGACCACGTCCTCCATCGGGACCTGGACCTCGAAGATGTAGTCCTCGGCCTCGAGCGAGACCTTGCGGTTCTCGATGTTCGACTTCACGCGCTTCTCGAAGCCGGCGTAGGAGTGGATGACGTACCACTTACCCGGCTTGCCGCGCAGCTCGGTGCGGAAGGCCTCGTACGGGTCGATGTCGGCGAGGTCCTCACCGGCGGACTCGGCGTCCTCGGCGGCGACCTCGGCCTCGTCCTCGACGGCCTCGAGGGCAGCTTCGGCCTCCTCGACGGTGTCGATGTGGGCGGCCTCGTCGACGGCGGAGTCGGCCTCGGGGTCGTCGACGGAGCCGATGGCGTCCAGCGCTGCCTCGAGGTCGGAGGCGAGGTCGTCCTCGGACTCGTTCTCGTCGATGATGCTCAGCGCACCCTGCTCGGCGGGCTCGACGGCGTCCTCAGCCTGCGACTGGACGTCGCCCTCCTGCTCCTCCTCGACCTCCGACGACTGCTCGGCAGCCGTCGCCCAGTCGACGTCGTCGCGGTTTCTGTCAGACACTCGTCACAACTCTCTCTCGATCGATCGGTCGCGCCCCTCGGGGCGCGTCCCGCTGTCGCCGGCACCCTCCGCTCGCGCGGCCCGGATGCTCTCGGGTCAGGCGGCGGGTGTGCCGAACACGTACGTCACGGCCAGGGCGAAGACCCAGTCGAGGAAGGACACCAGCGCCATCATGATGACGACGAAGATCAGCACGACCACGACGTAGTTGCCCAGCTCCTTGCGGGTGGGCGTCACGACCTTCTTCAGCTCGGCGATGACCTGCCGGATGAAGAGGGCGATGCGCGCGAACGGGTTGCGCCGCGCGGCTCGCTGCTGATTGGCGATCGCGACGACGTCCTCGCTCGGCTCGTCGACTGCTTTCCCGGCCACCTGCACGCACCTTTCCCGCACCGGAACCTCCGGTGTGGCCGACCGCCCGTCATGGGCGGCCCTGGACCGATGACCGCAGCGTCGCGGGGACCGCGTGCGACGGGCATCGATGTGCAGGGCGGACAGGGCTCGAACCTGCAACCTGCGGTTTTGGAGACCGCTGCTCTACCAATTGAGCCACCGCCCTATGGATGCCGTTGCGAGCATCCGAGGAGGAGACCGACCCGCCGCCCCACCGCCGCGACCCTCGCGGGCGCTGTGGATGAGGGCAGAGATCGACTACCTCGGACGAGTGTACGTGGACCCGCAGGGCGTGTCCAGCCGAGCGGCGGGGGGCCTCGGAGCCCCGTGCGCGCGCAGGATACGCTGGCCGTCGTGTCCTCCACCACGCGCATCTCCGCCCGCATCGCCGCCATCGCCGAGTCCGCCACTCTGAAGGTCGACGCCAAGGCGAAGGCCCTCCAGGCCCAGGGCCGCCCGGTCGTGTCCTACGCCGCCGGCGAGCCCGACTTCCTCACTCCCGAGCACATCGTCGAGGCCGCCTCGGCCGCCGTGCTCGACCCGAGGAACTACCGCTACACCCCCGCGGCGGGCCTCCCCGACCTCCGCGCGGCCATCGCGGAGAAGACGGCGCGCGACTCCGGATGGGCCGTCGACCCCTCGCAGGTCGTGGTCACCAACGGCGGCAAGCAGGCCGTCTACCAGGCCTTCCAGACCCTCCTCGACGACGGCGACGAGGTGCTGGTGCCGACCCCGTACTGGACCACCTACCCCGAGGCGATCAAGCTCGCCGGCGGCGTGCAGGTGGACGTGTTCGCGGGCGCCGACCAGGGCTACCTGGTCACGGTCGAGCAGCTGGAGGCCGCGCGCACCGAGCGCACCAAGGTGCTCCTGTTCGTCTCCCCCTCCAACCCCACCGGCGCCGTCTACTCGGCCGAGCAGACCCGCGAGATCGGCGAGTGGGCCGAGGAGCACGGCCTCTGGATCATCGCTGACGAGATCTACCAGAACCTCGTCTACTCCACCGGCGACCAGGACGACGCGAGCCCGCTCGAGCACGCGACCTCGATCGTCGAGGCGGTGCCGGCCCTGCGCGACCGGACGATCCTCGTCAACGGCGTCGCGAAGACCTACGCGATGACCGGCTGGCGCGTCGGATGGATGGTCGGCCCGGCCGACGCGATCAAGGGCGCCTCGAACCTCCAGTCGCACCTCTCGAGCAACGTCTCGAACATCTCGCAGCGCGCCGCGATCGCCGCCCTCACCGGCCCGCAGGAGCCGGCCGAGGAGATGCGCCTGGCCTTCGACCGCCGCCGCCGCACCATCGTCGCCGAGCTGAACGCGATCGACGGGATCGAGTGCCCCACCCCCGGCGGCGCGTTCTACGTCTACCCCGACGTGAACGGGCTCCTGAACCGCGAGTGGAACGGCACCACCCCGACGACCTCCCTCGAGCTCGCCGACCTCATCCTCGAGCAGGCCGAGGTCGCCACCGTCCCCGGCGAGGCCTTCGGTCCGAGCGGCTACCTCCGCCTGTCCTACGCCCTCGGCGACGACGCGCTCCTCGAGGGCGTGCGCCGCTTGCAGCGGCTCTTCGGCACCGTTTAGCCCTCCTCCGCCTGCGCCGTCGATCGGCAGCGGCGGCTCGACGACGGGGGTGCGTCGCAGAGAGCGGGGTGCGCAGCGCGGACGACGATCCGTGACACGCGGATCGCCGATCGCCGCTCGACCGTGCCGCACGGTGACGGCGGGTACTGCGACGGGCCTGTCCGACAGGTGAGGGCTGCCTGGCATCTCGGGGCGGGGAGGGCAAGAGGGAGGCGGAAATCGGGGATCACTGTCGCCGGAGGGGTGCGACAGGGCACGCTGTGACGATGAGCGAAGACCACGCCGTCCGAGTCCGCGACCTGCGGAAGGACTACGGGGGCGCTCCGGCGGTCGCGGGAGTCTCCTTCGACATCCACCGGGGCGAGACCTTCGCGCTCCTCGGCCCGAACGGCGCCGGCAAGTCGACGACCATCGAGATCCTCGAGGGCTACCGCGACCGCTCCGGCGGCGAGGTGTCGGTGCTCGGGGTCGACCCGCGCCACGGCGACCTGGCGTGGAAGGCGCGTCTGGGGATCGTCCTGCAGTCCAGCGGCGAGTCCGGCAACGCGACGGTCCGCGAGCAGATCGCGCACTTCGCCAGCCTCTATCCGCGACCGCGCGACGTCGACGAGACCATCGAGGCCGTCGGGCTGACGTCCAAGGCCCGCTCGCGCATCGGGCGCCTCTCGGGCGGCCAGCGCCGCCGCGTCGACGTCGCCCTCGGCATCATCGGCCGCCCCGAGCTGGTGTTCCTCGACGAGCCCACCACGGGATTCGACCCCGAGGCCCGCCACTCCTTCTGGGACCTGATCGCTCTGCTCAAGAGCGAGGGCACGACCATCCTGCTCACCACCCACTACCTCGACGAGGCCGCCCGCCTCGGCGACCGCGCCGCCGTGATCTCCGGCGGGCGGCTCCTGGCCATCGGCCCGATGAGCGCGATCGGAGGGGACGAGGCGCGCGTCCCGATCGTGCAGTGGCGCGAGGACGGCGTGCTGCACCGGCTGCGCACCACCGAGCCCGCCCGGACCGTCGCCGAGCTGCACGCCCGGATCGGGGAGCCGACGGCGCTCGAGGTCGTCCGCCCCAGCCTCGAGGACATCTACCTCGACCTCATCCGCGAGGACCGCGACGCGGTCGACCTGATCGGAGAACCCGCGTGACCGCCGTCGCCACCCGCCCCCGCACTCTCTCCACCGGCCCGGGACGCACCGTCCGCCTCGGACTCGCCCGGGCCCGCTACGAGATCCGCTCGTACTTCCGCGCTCCGGACCAGGTGTTCTTCACCTTCCTCTTCCCGGTGCTGCTCCTGACGATCTTCTCGGTCGCGTTCGGCGACACCGCGGTGATGCAGGCGAACCCGCAGGACCCGGGCATCCCGATGGCGGAGTACTACGTGCCGGGCCTGGCCGCGGCCGGGATCCTGCTCTCGGGCGTCCAGAACCTGGGCGTCGACATCGCGGTCGAGCGCGGCGACGGCACGCTCAAGCGCCTCGCGGGAGCACCGCTGCCGGTCTTCAGCTACTTCATCGGCAAGTTCGGCCAGGTGCTCGTGACGAGCCTCGCGCAGACGGCCCTGCTGCTCCTCGTCGCAGCGACGGTGTTCTCGGTCGAGCTGCCCACCGACAGCGGGCGATGGGCGACCTTCGCCTGGGTCTACCTGGCAGGAGTCGCGACGTCGGCCATCCTCGGCATCGCCGTCTCGGCGCTGCCCCGCTCGGGCAAGAGCGCGACCGCCGTGATCGTGCCGCCGCTGCTCGTGCTGCAGTTCATCTCGGGGTCGTACCTGTCGTTCACGACGCTGCCGGACTGGCTGCAGAACACGGCGAGCGTCTTCCCGCTCAAGTGGATCGCGCAGGGCATGCGCGCCGTGTTCCTGCCGAGCGGATTCGAGGAGGCGGAGGTGAACGGGTCGTGGGACCTCGGCGGCGTCGCGCTGGTGCTCGGTATCTGGCTCGTCGTGGGGCTCGTCGCCTGCCGCTTCGGCTTCCGCTGGATCCGCCGCGACAGCTGAGCCGGAGGAGGCCGCGGCCGGAGGGCGCGCGTCCCCGGGAGCGCGGGGCCTGCGCGCGCAGACCGCGCCGACTCAGACCGCGGTGCCGACCACGACGGGCTCGGGGTGCAGCAGCACGCCGAACTCCGCCAGGACGCGGCCCTGGACGTACCGGGCGAGCTCGGCGACCTGCTCGGCCGTCGCTCCTCCGCGGTTGGTCAGGGCGAGGGTGTGCTTGCTCGACACGGCGGCCCGCGAGCCGGGCAGGGCGAAACCGCGCGAGACGCCGGCATGCTCGATCAGCCACGCGGCGCTGAGCTTCACCAGGCCGTCGGCGCGGGGAGGCACGGGCAGCCCGACGGGCGCTCCGGCCTCGACCGCGGCGAGCGGAGTGATGACGGGCGCCTCCGCCGTCGGCTCGACCGGCCAGCGCGGCGCCTCGGGCGGCAGGGAGTCGGCGAACGCGCTCGTGACGAGGGGATTGGTGAAGAAGGAGCCGGCACTCGCGGTGTCCGGGTCCTCCGGATCGAGGACCATGCCCTTGCCCGCACGCAGCGCCAGCACGGTCTCGCGCACCCGCGCGAGCGGCACGCGGTCGCCGAGCGCGACTCCGAGCGCCGACGCCAGCTGACCGTAGGCGACGGGAGTGCCGTCGCCCTCGGCGCCGACCTCCTCGAGCGCGAACTCGACGGCCAGCACCGCGCCCCGGCGGCCCTGCTTGATCACGGAGGTGCGGTAGGCGAACTGCAGCTCCTCCGCCGTCAGCCGGACGGGCTCGCGGGCGCCCTCGTCGAGGAAGTCGACCGCGACCAGTGTGTCCGAGAGCTCCTGGCCGTAGGCGCCGATGTTCTGCACCGGCGACGCCCCGACCGTGCCGGGGATGCCGCTGAGGGCCTCGAGGCCCGCCCAGCCGCGCTCCACGGTCGTCGCGACGAGGCCGTCCCACGACTCGCCCGCCTGCACCCGCAGGAGCACGCGCCCCGGCTCGTCGGAGGGGAGCCGCTCGACGCCGGTGGTGCGCACGCGCACGACCGTGCCCTCGACCCCGTCGTCGCCCACGAGGAGGTTGGAGCCGCCGCCGAGCAGCAGCCACGGCTCGTCGTCCGACCACAGGCCGACGAGCGTCTCGACCAGCTCCGCCTCGGTGGCGGGCTCGACGAGGCGCTCGGCGGGTCCGCCGACGCGGAGGGTGGTCAGGGCGGAGAGCAGCGGCGCGGAGGTCACGCGAGTCGGACCCGGGCCTGGGCCTTGCCGAGGACGGACTGGCCCTCGACCGAGACGGCGAGGTCGACGCGGACCCAGCCCTCCTCGGCGTTCACAGCACCGATCCTGGCGACCACGTCGATCGCGGCGCCGTCGCGCGGGTCCACCACGACGGGGCGGGTGAAGCGCACCTGGTAGTCGACCACGCGTCCGGGGTCGCCGACCCAGTCGACGACGACCTGCACCGCGGTGCCCATCGTGAGCATGCCGTGCGCGAGCACGCCGGGCAGGCCGACCTCGGCGGCGACGTCGTCGCGGTAGTGGATGGGGTTGAAGTCGCCCGAGGCGCCCGCGTAGCGCACCAGGGTGCCGCGGTCGATCGGGAAGCGGCTCTCGGCGACGACCTGGCCGACGCTCAGCTCGGCGAGGGCGGGCAGTGCGGTGCTCATTCGTCTCCCCTGACCACGAGGGTCGAGATCGCGGTGACGACGTGCTCGCCGCTCGCGTCGACCATGCGGGACTCGGTGGTGACCATCGAGTGGGCGCCGAGCTTCTTGATGGCGGCGACCGAGAGGGTCGCGGTCAGCTCGTCGCCGGCGACGACCGGACGGGACAGCACGAAGCGCTGGTCTCCGTGCACGACGCGGCTGAAGTCGATCCCGCCGTCGGGCTCGGCGAGCAGCTGCTGGAGCGTGAACTCCTGCACGACGACGGCGAAGGTGGGCGGAGCGACGAGGTCGGGGTGCCCGGCGGCGCGGGCGGCTTCGACGTCGTGGTGCAGGGGGGAGGTCGCGGAGACGGCGCGGGCGAACTCGCGCACCTTCTCGCGCCCCACCTGATAGGGCTCCGTGGGCGCGAAGACGCGCCCGACGAGTTCGGGGTTCACTGGCACCCGGCCATACTAGGCGCTGCCGTCGCGGGGCCCTCGGGGCTCCGGAGGCGCCGCCGGTGGTCACCCGGGTATGACCACCGGCAATTTCCCATCCGTGTATGGCTGACCCGCGGCCGAACTTCTCCGAAGCTGGCGGGCATGTCGACACCCACTCCCGAGCGCGACTGGGCGACCTACGCCCGCGAGCTCGGCACCAACATGCACCGGGCCCGCATCGCCAAGGGCGCCAGCCAGGAGCGGATCGCCCACGCGGCCGGGCTCGCGGGCTACACCTACCAGAAGTTCGAGAAGGGCGAGTCGAAGCCCGGCTCGCCCGCGAACCCCACGCTGCACACCCTCCTCGCGCTCTGCGAGGCGCTCGAGATCGAGCTGACGGACCTCCTGCCACCCGACCCGCCGCGCACCTCACGCGGCGCCGAGTAGCCGGAGCACCGCGCCGGCCAGCCGCGACCCCGAGCTGAGATCGAGGTCGACCTCGCCGAGCCCGTCGGCCTCCAGGCGGAGCCTGTCCTCCCCCGACTCCCCCGGGCGGCACAGGGAGACGTGCACCGTCGCGCCCGCGGCCCCGTCTCCACCCGCCCAGAGCACCACCGGGAGCGAGCTCGCCGCGGAGCGGTGCAGCCGCTCCCCCGCCGCGACCAGCTCGTCGTGCTCGCCCGCGCACCAGCGCGGGCACCCCTCGTCGTTCCTGCCGTCCATCCGCTCCTCCACGTTCCGCACCCCTCGGTCGAGGAGACCAGCCCACCAGGCAGTACCGACACCGAGGGCCCGCCGCGCCCCGATCCCGACCGGGGTGTGGACAGGAGACGGTCGTCCGCCCGTTGTGGAGGAGCGAGGACCAGGGTCCCATACGCAGGTGGTGCCACCAGGGGTCCGGCGCGAAGCACCGGCGCGGTGTCAGCGGTGGACGATCAGCCAGGTCGCGATCGCGGTGGTCGAGCCCGTGTTGACCATGCGGTGCGGCCGCTCGCACGGGAACGTGATGGCGTCGCCCGGCCCGAGGACGACCGTCTCGTCCTCGAACTCGACCGTCAGCTCCCCGAGCGTCACCGTCCCCATCTCGAACCCGTCGTGGCGGAGCAGCTGCCGGTGCGCTGTCGAGGTCGAGCCCGGCGGGTAGGTCGACTCGAAGAAGTCGACGGCGTCCAGCGGACGCGGCGCCAGACGGCGGAACAGCACTCCGCCCTCGAGCGCCACCGGCGCCGACTCGCGCGCCCGGACGACCGCGGTCTCGACCGGCGCCGACGCGCCCTGGTCGAACACGGCGGACAGCGGGACCCCCAGCGCGTCCACGAGGGCGATCAGCCGGCCGACCGAGGGCTGCATGGCTCCGCGCTCGATCTGCGAGACGGCGCTCACGGAGATGCCGAGTCGCCCGGCGAGTGCCTTCAGCGACAGGCCCGCCGAGAGCCGCAGCTCCCGCAGCCGCGCGCCGAGTCCAGCACCGTCCGCGATCGCCCGGGCGGCCGCCTCGACGGGCGCGGTGTCGTCGGAGGGCATGGCCCGTCCCCTCTCGCGGATCGTCACACAGCCGTAACGGAGCCGAAACGAGCGGCGGCCTCCCGACTCGTAGCGTGGCCCGCGTGAAGTGATGACTTCACTCGGAACGCTCTCCGCGACGCCCCGCCTCCTCGGCCGGACGTCCCGACCACCCTGACACATCCGCTCCGTGCCGCTCTGCGCACGACCGCCCGAGAGGTGGATCCACCCATGTCCGACCGCGTCACCGCACCCCGAGTCACCGCTCCCCCCGTCGATCCGGATCCCGCCGCGGCGGCGAGCGCCGCCTACGACGACCGCCTCTCCAACGAGGACCTCGCCCCGCTCCGGAAGCAGCGCTGGTCGAGCTACAACATCTTCGCGTTCTGGATGTCGGACGTGCACAGCGTCGGCGGGTACGTGACCGCGGGCTCGCTCTTCGCGCTGGGCCTGGCCGGCTGGCAGGTGCTCGTCGCCCTGGTGGTGGGCATCGTGATCGTGCAGGTCTTCTGCAACCTCGTCGCCAAGCCCAGCCAGGTCACCGGCGTGCCCTACCCCGTCATCAACCGGGCGATCTTCGGCATCCGCGGCGCGAACATCCCGGCGATCATCCGCGGACTGATCGCGATCGCCTGGTACGGCGTGCAGACCTACCTGGCGGCGCAGTCGCTGAACATCGTCTTCCTCAAGTTCTTCCCGGGCATGGCCGCCCTGAACACGCCCGAGGCGTCGTTCCTCGGCCTCTCGGCCCTGGGCTACCTCTCCTACGCGATCCTCTGGATCGCGCAGGCCGCGCTGTTCTGGCGGGGCATGGAGTCGATCCGCCGCTTCATCGACTGGGCGGGACCGGCGGTCTACGTGGTGATGCTCGTGCTGGCCGTCTACCTGGTGTCGCAGGCGGGCTGGGAGAACATCTCGCTCACCCTCGGCTCCGGCGAGCCGCTCGACCTCGCCGCCGCGGTGCCGGTGATGATCTCGGCCGTCGCCCTGGTCGTCTCCTACTTCTCGGGGCCGATGCTCAACTTCGGCGACTTCTCCCGGTACGCCCGCAGCTACGGCGCGGTGAAGCGCGGCAACCTTCTCGGCCTCCCGATCAACTTCCTCTTCTTCTCCCTCCTCACCGTGATCACCGCGTCGGCGACCGTGCCGGTCTTCGGCGAGCTGATCACCGACCCGATCGAGACCGTCGAGCGGATCGACACCTGGTTCGCCGTGCTCCTCGGCGGGCTCACCTTCGTCATCGCGACGATCGGCATCAACATCGTCGCCAACTTCATCTCCCCCGCGTTCGACTTCTCGAACGTCAACCCGAAGAAGATCAGCTGGCGGATGGGCGGCATGATCGCCGCCGTCGGCTCGGTGCTGCTCACCCCGTGGAACTGGTACTCGAACGACACCGCCATCCACTACACGCTCGGCATCCTCGGCGCGCTGATCGGGCCGCTGTTCGGCGTCCTCATCGCGGGCTACTACCTGATCAGCCGCCAGCGCGTCTGGGTGGACGACCTCTACACGATGAGCGAGAAGGGCCGCTACTGGTTCTCGCGCGGCTTCAACCCCAACGCCGTCTGGGCGACCGTGATCGGCGGAGTCCCCTCCGTCGCCTCGGTGCTCGTGCCGCGCTGGATCGCGGAGGCGGGAGGCGCGGAGTTCACCTGGCTCGGCGACTACAGCTGGTTCCTCGGCTGCGGGCTCGGGTTCGTCGCGATGGCCGTGCTCGAGCGGCGCGCGCCGCGGATCGGGCGGCTCGACGAGGACCTCGAGCACGTCAGCGACGGCTCGACCGTCTGATCCGGCCGGCACGGAGGAGGGATCCGCCCCGGCCGCTCCGCATCCCGCGGACCGGCCGCCGGGCGGGTCCCTCCCTCTCCCGGCACCCGAACCGAGGAGCCACCATGCGCATCACCGTCGTCAACCCGAACACCAGCACTGCGATGACCGCGGCGATCGGCCGGGCCGCCCGCTCCGTCGCCTCGCTCGGCACCGAGATCACGGCCGTCACCCCGCCGATGGGTCCGGCGTCGATCGAGAGCCACTACGACGAGGCGCTCGCCGTGCCCGGCGTCCTGCACGAGATCGCCCGGGCGGAGGCGGCCGGCAGCGACGGCGCGGTCATCGCGTGCTTCGGCGACCCGGGCGTCGACGCCGCGCGCGAGATCGCGAGCGGCCCGGTCGTGGGGATCGCCGAGGCCGCCATGCACATGGCCGCGCTCGTCGGCCGGGGCTTCAGCGTGGTCACCACGCTCTCGCGCACGAGCGGCCGCGCCTGGGACATCGCCCGCCGCGCCGGGTTCGGCGACGCCTGCCGTCAGGTGCGCGCCTGCGACATCCCCGTGCTCGAACTCGACGACCCCCGCTCCGACGCCCGCCGCGCGATCCTGGCGGAGTGCGCCGAAGCGCTGGCCGTCGACGGGTCCGACTCGATCGTGCTGGGCTGCGCCGGGATGGCCGACCTGTGCCGCGACCTCTCGCGGGAGCTGGGCGTGCCCGTGATCGACGGCGTCGCCTCGGCGGTGCGCCTGGTGGAGGGGCTCGTCGCGATGGGCGTCAGCACCTCGCGGCGCGACGAGTACGCGGCGCCGCGGACGAAGGCGATGGCGGGGCTGCTCGCTCCGTTCGAGCGGGTCTGAGATTCCGCGCCCCGTGCGGCCGAGTGTCCTGCCGGACCGCCGGCCCGGGCCCACCTGCGAGGATCGGGGGATGAGCGTCCTCCGCGATCTCGGCCTCGGTGCCCGGCTCTTCCTCCGCGGCTTCCGCACCTGGGTCCGCTCGCCGCGGGCGATGCTCCTCGGCGCGATCCCGCCCCTGATCGTCGGTCTGGTCTTCGTCGGCGTGCTGGTCCTGGTGCTCACGCGGGTGCAGGACGCGGTGACCGCGCTCACCCCGTTCGCCGGCGGCTGGGACGAGGGCACGGCCGCCACCGTCCGCCTGGTGCTCTCGATCGCAGTGGTCGGCGCCGTGCTCGCCCTCGGCGTGGTCCTATTCGCCGCGGTGACCCTGCTGGTCGGCGACCCCTTCTACGAGCGGATCTGGCGGCGGGTCGAGGACGACCTCGGCGGCGTGCCCGACGAGCGCGAGAGCACCTTCTGGCAGGGGGTCGGCCGCGGCCTCCGCGACTCCGCCGTGCTGGTCGCCACCTCCCTCGGGATCGGCGTGGTCCTGGTGCTGCTGGGCCTGGTGCCGGTGGTCGGCTCGATCGTCGGCCTCGTCGCGGGCGCCCTGGTCGGCGGGAGGGCCCTCGCGCTCGAGCTGACCGGGTTCGCGGGCGACGCCCGGGGGCTCTCCCTCCGCGACCGCCGCCGCCTCCTCGGCGAGCACCGCGCGGTCTCGCTCGGCTTCGGCATCGCCGTCTACCTGGCGTTCCTCGTCCCCGGGGGCGCGGTCGTCGCCACCCCCGCCGCGACGGCCGGCGCGACCCTCCTGCTCCGGACCCTGCGGGGCGAGCCGACCGAGCGGCCGGCCGTCTGACACCGCTTGGCCGCCGCCCGCCTCTCCCCTAGACTCGCCGCGTGCGCACGTCGATCCGAAGCCCCTGGTGGCCCGCCTCCTAGGCGGACCGACGCGCAGACCCCTCGCACGCGACCGCCTCCTCCGGGCGGTCGTTCTGCATGTCAGGGCCCGGGTGGGGCACGACCCGATTCAAGGACCACGATGACCTCGCTCCTCTCCCGCATCCTCGCCTCCGACGGGACGCTGCCGTTCGCGGTGGTCCTCCGCCAGGGCCGCGACGCCGTCGACGTGTTCACGGGCGATGTGCTCGACGTCGAGGGCCTGGCCGACATCCCGCTCGACGGCGACGACGTGCTGACCCTCGTGCCCTACCGGCAGGTGCGCGAGCGCGGCTTCGCGGCGAAGGACGACGGAGCCCCGCTGCGCAACCTCGTGGTGCGCGAGCGCGAGAGCGTCCCCCTGGCGGAGGTGCTGCGGCTCCTGCCCGAGCGGGAGATCCCGGTCGAGGAGCGCGGCTTCGACGTGCCGGACGACGAGTACGCCGACATCGTCCGCCGGGTGATCGAGGACGAGATCGGCCGCGGCGAGGGCGCCAACTTCGTCATCAACCGCGCCTTCGTCGCGCAGACCGACGCGCCGCCCGTCGAGGCGGTCCTGGCCTGGTTCCGCCGCCTGCTCACCGACGAGTCCGGCGCGTACTGGACCTTCGCGATCCACACCCCCGGCGTCGACGGCGCGCAGACGGTCACCGCCGTCGGCGCGACCCCCGAGCGCCACGTCTCGGTGCGCGACGGCGTCGCCATGATGAACCCGATCAGCGGCACCTTCCGCCACCCCGCGGCCGGACCCACCGGGGAGGAGGTGCTCGCGTTCCTCGCCGACGTCAAGGAGAGCGAGGAGCTCTTCATGGTCGTGGACGAGGAGATGAAGATGATGAGCGCGGTCTGCCCGGACGGCGGCCGCATCCTCGGGCCGTTCCTCAAGCAGATGTCGCGGCTCAGCCACACCGAGTACCTGCTCGAGGGCCGCACCGGACTCGACGTTCGCGAGGTCCTGCGGCTGACGATGTTCGCGCCCACGGTCACCGGCTCGCCGATGGAGAACGCGTGCGCCGTGATCGCCGAGTACGAGAAGGAGCCGCGCGGCTACTACTCCGGCGTGCTCGCCCTCTTCGAGCCGGAGGAGCACGGCTACACGGTCGACGCCCCCATCCTCATCCGCACCGCCTACCTCCGCGCGGACGGCCGCCTCACCGTGCCGGCCGGCGCGACGCTCGTGCGCCACTCCACCCCCGAGGGCGAGGTCGCCGAGACGCGTGCGAAGGCGTCGGGCGTCCTCTCCGCCCTGGGCCTGCTGCCGCACCGCGAGGTGCCGCCGGCCATCGACCTGAACGCGCAGCCGGGCGTGCAGGAGGCGCTCGAGGCGCGCAACGAGCGGCTCGCCTCGTTCTGGCTCCGGCCCCAGGCGCCCGAGCACATCGCCGGCCTCGCCGGGCACACCGCGCTGATCGTCGACAACGAGGACCAGTTCACGACGATGCTCGCCCACCAGCTGCGCCACCTCGGGATGGACGCCCGGGTCGAGCGCTGGTCGGAGGTCGCCGACGTGCTGAGCGACGACCTCGTCGTCTTCGGCCCCGGCCCGGGCGACCCCCGCGACGACTCCGAGCCGCGGATCGCGCACCTGCGCTCGCTGATGACCACGCGCCTCGAGGCGGAGCGGCCGATGCTCGCCGTCTGCCTCAGCCACCAGATGCTGTCGCTGCTGGCGGGACTCCCGGTCGAGCCGCTGCCCGCGCCCCGCCAGGGCGTGCGCCTGGCGGTGGACGTGTTCGGCGAGGACGCCGCGATCGGCTTCTACAACACCTTCTCCTCCGTCGCCCCCGGCGTCGCGCGCACGCCCCGGCTGGGGCTCGAGGTGTCGGTCGACCCGGAGACGGGAGTGGTCAACGCCCTGCGCGGCGAGCACGTCGCGTCGGTGCAGGGGCACCTGGAGTCGGTGCTCTCCTCCGACGGCCTGCGCACCCTGGAGCGGCTGGTCCGCACCGCGACCGCTCAGCCCGCGCGCGCATGAGCGGCCTGCGGCTGATCGCGTCGCCCGCCTACCCGGCCGAGCTGCAGGAGGCGGTGGCCGCCGCCGTGCGCGCGGCGGCCGAGGCGGCGCGCGGCTGGTACGGGCGCGGCGACAAGGTCGCGGCGGACGAGGCGTCAGTCGCGGCGATGCGCGCTGTGCTGGCCGACGCTCCGTTCGACGGCGTCGTCGTGATCGGCGAGGGCGAGAAGGACGAGGCCCCGATGCTCGCGAACGGCGAGCGCCTCGGCCGCGCCTCCGCTCCCTCCTGCGACGTGGCGGTCGATCCGCTCGACGGGACCCGGCTCACGGCGGAGGGGCTCCCCGGCTCGGTGAGCGTGATCGCGCTGGCCCCGCGAGGCACGCTGTTCGACCCGCGCGACGTCTTCTACATGGACAAGCTGGTCTGCTCCGGAGCGGGCCGGGGCGCCGTCTCGCTCGACCTCCCTCCCGCCGAGAACGCCGCACGGCTGGCGGCGGCGCTCGGGAAGCCCGTCGCGGAGCTGGTCGTCGTCGTGCTCGACAAGCCGCGTCACTCCGGGCTGATCGCGGCTCTGCGCGCGGCCGGGGTCGCGCTCGAGCTGCGCGGCGAGGGCGACGTGTCGGTCGCGATCGAGGCGGCCGATCCCGCGGGCCGCGTGGACCTCGTCCTCGGCATCGGCGGCACCCCGGAGGGAGTGGTCGCCGCGTGCGCCGTCCGCGCCCTCGGCGGGGTCATGGAGGGGCGCCTCGCCCCCCAGACCGCACCGGAGCGCGCCAACGCCCTGGCCGGCGGCCACGACCTCGACCGCCTGCTGACTCTGGAGGACCTGGTCTCCTCGGACGACGTGCTCTTCGCGGGCTGCGCGGTCTGAGACCTCGCCCGGCAGAGGGCGCGGCCCGCCCCGCTCCGGAGCCGGGGCGGGGGTGACGGATGTCACGGCACCTCGGTGACAGAGGAGCGAGGCACTGCGGCGACCCCCTCGACAGGCTGAGGGCATGACCTCGACCGACCTCGCCGTGCAGGCGACCGCCCTCACCAAGAGCTTCGGCTCCGTCGCCGCCGTCGCCGGAGTGGACCTCACCGTCCGGCCCGGCGAGATCGTCGCCTTCCTCGGTCCCAACGGCGCGGGCAAGACCACGACCCTCGACATGCTCCTGGGCCTCTCGGCCCCTGACACCGGCGAGGTCACGGTGTTCGGACGCTCGCCGCGCACGGCGATCGCGCACGGGCTCGTCTCGGCCGTCCTGCAGACCGGCGGCCTGCTGAAGGACCTCAGCGTCCACGAGACACTGGAGCTGACCGCGAGCCTCTTCGCGGACACCCGGCCGATCGACGAGGTGCTGGGGCGCGCGGGGATCGCCGACCTCGCCTCCCGCCGCGTGGGACTGTGCTCCGGCGGTCAGCAGCAGCGGCTCCGGTTCGCGATGGCGCTGCTGTCGGACCCCGGCCTGCTCCTGCTCGACGAGCCGACCACCGGCATGGACGTCGAGGGGCGCCGCGCGTTCTGGCAGGCCATCCGCACCGACGCGGCGCGCGGGCGCACCGTCCTCTTCGCCACGCACTACCTCGAGGAGGCGGACGAGTACGCCGACCGCATCGTCCTGATGAGCCGAGGCCGGATCGTCGCCGACGGGACCACGAGCAGCATCAAGAACCTCGTCTCCGGCCGGATCGTCCACGCGACCCTGCCCGGCGCCGACCTCGCCGCCCTCGCCGCGCTCCCCCAGGTCTCCAGCGTCGAGGCCCAGGGCGACCGGATCACGGTGCACACCGACGACTCCGACGCCCTCGCCCGCTACCTGCTCACCCGCACCGGTGCCCGCGACGTCGAGATCACCGCCCAGAACCTCGAGAGCGTCTTCCTCGCCCTCACCTCCGAAGGAGCCTCCGCATGACCGCCACGACCCCCGCCGCCGACCGCGTCCGCCTCGACCGCCGCTCGCCGGCGCTCGGCGGCTTCACCACGACCTACCTGCGCATCGAGATCCTGCGGCGGCTGCGGAACCGGCGGACCCTCTTCTTCACCCTCCTCTTCCCGGTCCTGATGTTCTTCATCGTCGGGTACCCGCTCCGCGACGAGCCGCTGACCGCGACTCCGATCGCGGCGGGCGGCGTCTCGATCGCGGCCTTCATCATGGTGTCGATGGCGATGTACGGAGCGATGATGTCGGCCACGCAGACCGGGGCGGCCGTCGCCGTGGAGCGCGCGCAGGGCTGGAGCCGGCAGCTGCGGCTCACCCCGCTGAACCCCGTGGTCAACGTTCTGATCAAGATGATCGCCGGGATGGCGCTGGGCCTGCTCGCCGTCGTCGCCACCTATGCGGTCGGCGCCGCCAGCGGCATCGAGCTCTCGGCGGTGCAGTGGGTCGCGACCGGACTGACGGGCTGGCTGCTCGCGAGCGCCGTCTTCACGACGCTCGGCCTCATGGTGGGCTACATGGTGCCGGGCGAGAACGCGGCACAGATCACGAGCCTGGTCATCGTGGTCCTCGCGTTCCTGGGCGGCCTCTTCTACCCGGTGAGCAGCATGCCCGGATTCCTGCAGAGCATCGCCGCCCTGACGCCGGTCTACGGGATCAGCGAGCTCGCGCGAGCGCCGCTGACCGGCGAGGGGTTCGACCTCGGCGCTCTGGTCGACGCGCTCGTGTGGCTCGGTCTGCTCCTCGGCGGGACGGTGTTCTTCTTCCGCCGCGACACGAAGCGGGTGTGACGGATGCGCCACCGCGGTCGGCTCCGTCCTAGGGTGAGCGCGTGAGCAGCACCACCGCCTCCGGGCACGGCGAGACAGGGTGGCCGATCCGCCCGGCCGCGGCGGGCGCCGACCCGGGAGCGACCCTGCGCACGGCTCTCTGGACCCCGCGTGCGCTGCGCTGGTACGCGGGAGCGGTCTTCTCGCTCTTCTGGGTGTACTCGACCGTGCCGTCGGTCCTCGACGATCCGGAGTGGCCCCGCCGCGTCGTCGGCGTCGCCCTCATCGCCGCTTTCAGCGCCGGATTCCTCGTCGCACCGCCGCTCGCCTGGACCCTCGCGACGCGGGGCCGGCTGCTGATCTGCCTCGGACTGCTCGCCTTCTCCTTCACCCTCCTCCCCTGGCTCGGGCGGGACGTGACGGGGCTCTGGACCTACGTCGGAGTCCTGGTCGGCATGTGCGTGTTCACCTGGCGCCTCACGGCCACCCTGATCGGAGCCCTCGCCTCCGTGACGCTCGCCGTCCGCCTCGAGAGCGACGGCGTCACCGAGACCGCCTTCGTGGTGCCGGTGATCATCCTCTCCATCTCCCTGATGATGGCCACCTTCGCGCGCACGATCGCCACCGTCAACCAGCTCCGCGACACCCGCGCCGAGCTGGAGGTCCTGACGGCCGAGCGCGAGCGGAGCCGGGTCGCCCGCGACATCCACGACATCCTGGGCCATTCGCTGACGGTGATCACCGTGAAGTCGGAGCTGGCCGGGCGCCTCCTCGACGCCGACCCGGAGCGGGCGCGGGCCGAGATCGCGGACGTGGAGTCGCTCGCGCGGGGCGCTCTCGCCGACGTCCGCGCGACCGTGTCCGGCTTCCGGGCCACGACCGCGAGCGGAGCGCTGGCCGCCGCGCGCGGCGCTCTCGCCGCGGCGGGGATCTCCGCCGACCTGCCCTCCTCCACCGACACCGTGCTCCCGCAGCATCGCGAGCTGGTGGGGTGGGTGATCCGCGAGGGAGCGACGAACGTCGTCCGCCATTCGAGCGCCTCGCGCTGCCGGATCCGCCTCACCGCCTGCGAGGTCGAGATCGCGGACGACGGAGTGGGTCCGCAGCCGGGAGCAGCGGGCTCGACCGGACTGGCCGGGCTCCGCGAGCGGGTCGAGGCGGCGGGCGGCCGGCTCTCCGTCGGGACGAGCGAGCTCGGGGGCTTCCGCCTCGCGGCTACCCTCCCCGGAGGCGGACGGTGAGCGCTCTGCGCCTCCTGATCGCCGACGACCAGGCGCTGGTGCGGGGCGCACTCGCCGCCCTGCTCTCGCTGGAGTCCGACATCGACGTGGTGGCGGAGGTCGGCCGCGGGGACGAGGTGGTCGCCGCGGCGCTCGCCTCGACGCCGGACGTCGCGCTGCTGGACATCGAGATGCCGGGGCTGGACGGGATCGCCGCCGCCGCGCTCCTCCGCGAGGCGCTGCCGGCCTGCCGCGTGCTGATCGTGACGACCTTCGGCCGTCCCGGCTACCTCAGCCGCGCGATGCAGGCGGGGGCGTCGGGCTTCGTGGTCAAGGACACGCCCTCGGCTCAGCTGGCGGACGCCGTGCGGAGGGTCGGGCAGGGGCTGCGCGTGGTCGATCCCGCGCTCGCTGCGGAGTCGCTGGCGCAGGGAGGCACGCCCCTGACCGAGCGGGAGGCCGACGTGCTCGCCGCCGCGCGCACCGGAGGATCGATCGCCGATCTCGCCCGGATGCTGCACCTCTCGCCGGGGACCGTGCGGAACCACCTCTCGGCGGTGATCGGCAAGACGGGCGCCCGCAACCGGGCCGACGCCCTCCGGATCGCGGAGCGCAACGGCTGGCTCTGAGAGTCCGGCCCGGCGGCACGATCACGGCGCTCCGCTCCGGAGCCGACCGCAGCGGAGCGCGACAGGAACGCCGAAGGCCCCGGCTCGACGCGCGAACCGGGGCCTTCTCGCTGTAGCGGGAGCGGGACTTGAACCCGCGACACCACGATTATGAGCCGTGTGCTCTAACCACCTGAGCTACCCCGCCGCGCGTTCTTCGCAGGTCTGGCCTGCGGGGAACGGAGCCCCCTGTGGGAATCGGACCCACTACCTCTTCCTTACCAAGGAAGTGCTCTACCAATGAGCTAAGGGGGCGCACCTGCGGGTCTGACAGCCCCTCTCGGGGCGTGCCCGCGATTTGGCACCGTTAGACGATAGCACCTCCGCGGAGCGTCGATGACCGCGGGGGACGCGCCCCCGCGGCCGCCCGTCTGCGGCTACGCCCGGCTCGCCTCGTCGAGCGCGGCGAGCTCCTCTGCGCTCAGCTCAAGGGAGGCCGAGGCGATCAGCGCCGGCAGCTGCTCCATCACGCGGGCGCTGGCGATCGGCGCGACCACTCCGGGCTGCGAGCGGAGCCACGCGAGCGCCACCGTCGCCACCTCGGCGCCGTGCGCCTCCGCCGCCGCGTCGAGCGCCGCCAGCACCCGGCGGCCGCGGCCGTCGAGGTAGCGGGAGGCGCCGTCGGCGCGCGGACCCTCGGGCGTCGATCCGTCGCGGTACTTGCCGGTCAGGAATCCTGACGCCAGGGCGGAGTAGGGGACGACGGCCAGCCCCGCCTCGCGGGCGAGGGGCAGCAGGTCGGCCTCGATCCCGCGCTCCACGAGGTTGTAGTGCGGCTGCAGCGCGACGGGCGCGTGCAGGCCCTCCTCGCCCGCGATGCGCAGCCACTCCGCGACGCGCTCGGCGCTGAAGTTCGACACTCCGATCGCGCGGACCAGGCCCTGGTCCACGAGCTCGGAGAACACGGCGGCGATGTCGGCCATCGGCACGGCCTCGTCGTCGAAGTGGGCGTAGTAGAGGTCGATCCGGTCGGTCGCGAGGCGCTCGAGGGAGGCGCGGGCGGCCGCGCGCACGGTGTCGGGCGCGAGGCCGGTGAACTGCGGGTGGCGGCCCGCCTTCGTCGCGATCACCACGTCGTCCCGGTCCCCCGAGCGCTGCGCGAGCCACTCGCCGATGATCGTCTCGGACTCGCCGCCCGTGTTGCCCGGGACCCAGGCGGAGTACGCGTCGGCGGTGTCGATGAAGTCGCCGCCCGCGGCCGTGTAGCCGTCGAGGACGTCGAAGGAGGTCTGCCGGCCCGCGGTCCAGCCGAAGACGTTGCCGCCGAGCGAGAGCGGGAAGACGTCGATGCCGGAGTCGCCGAGCGGCGAGCGGGTGACGGAGGAGGATGCTGCGCTGTCGATGGTCATCCCCCGATTCAAGTCCCGCACCCCGCCCCGATCGATCCCCCTCCCGCGCATGCGCGGCAAGGACTCAGGCTGTCAGCGCCGCGGGTAGTCGGCGTAGGCGAAGCGCGTCGAGTCCGGCGCCCAGCCGGAGACGTTGATCGTCCCCTGCCCGCCGTGGAGGCGCTCCAGCACGCGGCCGGGCTCGAGCGTCGCGCGCCCAGGGAGGTCGAGCAGCCGCAGCTCGACGTCGACGTTCTCGGGGTGGCCGGCCGTCCCCTCCGGATAGGCGAGGTAGAGCAGGTGCGCGCCGTCGGGCGACTCGTGCGGGAACCAGTCGACCGTGTCCGACTCGACCAGGCGGGAGAGCGCGGAGCCGTCGAGGCCGATGCGGAAGAGCTGCGCGCCTCCTCCGGCCCGCTCGGAGTTGAAGACGAGGGTGCGGCCGTCGGCCGAGACGTCGACGCCGTCGTCGGCCGCCTCGTCGTCGGTCAGGGCGGTGAGCGGGCCTCCCCCGGCCGGCATCGTGTAGACGTCGGTCCGCCACCGCCCGGAGGCGTCGCCGCCGCCGATCAGCGCGAGGGTCGCGCCGTCGGGCGAGACGCCGTGCAGGTAGTGCTTGAAGCGCGCGCCCTCGCGCTCGGCGGTCAGGCGGCGGGCGGGGGCGGAGCCGTCGAGCTCGACCGCGTAGAGGTGCCCGTCGCGCGCCGAGACGTAGGCGAGCCCGCCGGACGGGGCGAGCACGTGGTCGTTGTTGAGCTCGGCCGGCACCCCGTCGAGCGGGATCGGCTCGAGCACGGCCGCCCCCTCGAGCGGCAGCCGGAAGAGGCCGCCGTCGCCGTTCACGATCAGGGCGGAGCCGTCCGGAGTCCAGTTCGGCGCCTCCACGAGGACGGAGTCGGACTCGAAGACGGTCGTCGACTCCCCCGTCGCGAGGTCGTGGACGCGGAGTCGGCAGAGCTGGTCGGGGAGGAGCGAGCGGGCCATGCTCCCCACGGTAGGGCCCTGGCGGATCACGACGGGGCCGTCAAGCCTCCGCGCACTCAGGTTCCGCGGGAGGGCGCTCCGATATTCTTGACCGACTTGTGCGCTGGGTACACCTTGGGAGGAACATGTGATGCTCCTCATCCTCGTGATCTCGTTCGCGATCGCCGTGGTGACCCCCTGGCTGGTGGGCCGGTTCGGGCCGAAGACGTTCTACGCGCTGGCGCTCATCCCGGCCGCGAGCTTCGTCGCCACCGCGACCGCCCTGCCGACGATCCTCGACGGCGGCGAGATCCGCGAGTCCGTGCCGTGGATCCCCGCGCTCGACATCGCCCTCTCCTTCCGCCTGGACGCGCTCTCGATCGTCCTCGCCCTCGTGGTCAGCGGAGTCGGCGCCCTGGTCCTCGCCTACTGCGCGACGTACTTCAGCCGCGACGAGCCCTCGCTGGGCCGGTTCGCAGCGCTCCTGTCCGCGTTCGCCGGAGTGATGTACGGGCTGGTCACGGCCGACGACGTGATCATCCTCTTCGTCTTCTGGGAGGCGACGAGCGTCCTCTCCTACCTCCTCATCGGCCACTACAGCGGGCGCAAGGAGAGCCGGGGTGCCGGTCTCCAGGCGCTCCTGGTCACGACTCTCGGCGGGCTGGCGATGCTGGTCGGGATCATCGTCCTGATCGTGCAGGCCGGTACCACCAGCCTCTCCGGGATCGTCGCCGCCGCCCCCTCCGGCCCGATCGTGTCGACGGCGCTGGTGCTGGTGCTGCTCGGCGCGTTCTCGAAGTCCGCCCTGGTGCCGTTCCACTTCTGGCTGCCGGCCGCGATGGCCGCTCCCACGCCGGTCAGCGCCTACCTGCACGCCGCCGCGATGGTGAAGGCGGGCATCTACCTCGTCGCGCGCCTCGCGCCGGGCTTCGCCGACGACTCCGTCTGGCTGCCCGTGGTGGTGAGCGTCGGAGTCTGGACCATGCTCGTCGGCGGCTGGCGCTCGCTCCGGCAGTACGACCTCAAGCTCGTGCTGGCCTACGGCACCGTCAGCCAGCTCGGCTTCCTGACCGTCGCCGTCGGCTTCGGCTCGCGCGACGCCGCGCTGGCCGGGCTGACGCTCCTCGTCGCCCACGCTCTCTTCAAGGCGCTGCTCTTCCTCACCGTCGGCATCGTCGACCACCGCGCGGGCACGCGCGACCTCCGCAAGCTCAGCGGCCTGGGACGGCAGGCGCCGGTGCTCGCGGGCGCCGCCCTCGTCGGCGTGCTGTCGATGGCGGGCATCCCGCCGCTGCTGGGCTTCGTCGCCAAGGAGGCCGTGTTCACGAGCCTGATCTCGGCGATCGAGCAGGGCTCGTTCTGGGCCTGGGTCGCGCTGGTCGGCCTCGTCCTCGGCTCGATCCTCACCGTGGCCTACTCCGCGCGCTTCTTCTGGGGCGCCTTCGCCCGCAAGAAGGGCCTAGAGGACACGCACCTGCACGCCGAGCCGTGGACCTTCACCGCCGCCCCGGTGCTGCTGGCCGCCGCCAGCGTGATCGGCGGGATCGCCGCCTCCGTGCTCGACCCGCTCGTCGCCGTCTATGCGGACACCCTCCGCTTCGCCGCCCCGGACGCCGACCCGGAGCTCGCCGCCGCTGCGGAGGCCTCCGACCACGGCGGCTACCACCTCGCACTCTGGCACGGCTTCGAGCCCGCGCTGGCACTCAGCGCCCTCGTGATCGCCGTCGGACTCCTGCTCTTCGCCAAGCGCGTCGCCGTCGCGCGCGCCCAGTCGATGCTGCCCAACCGGATCGACTCCGCCGAGGGCTACTGGGCCACCGTCCGCTGGCTCGACCGCGTCGCCAGCACGGTCACCGAGTTCGTCCAGCGCGGCTCGCTCCCCCGCTACCTGACGGTGATCTTCGCGGTCTTCGTCCTCGGCGTCGGCGGTGCGGCCGCCCTCAACCGCACCTGGCCGGGCGATCTCGTCTTCTGGGACAGCCCGGGCCAGCTCGCGGTCGCGGCCGTGATGATCCTCGCGGCGGTGCTGTGCGCGATCGCCCGCAACCGGGTCGCCGCCGTGCTGCTGGCCGGCGCCACCGGCTACGGGATGGTGGCCCTCTTCGCCCTGCAGGGTGCACCGGACCTCGCCCTCACCCAGGCGCTGATCGAAACGGTGACCCTCGTGGTCTTCGTCCTGGTGCTGCGCCGCCTTCCGACCCGCATCGCCGCGAAGCACCAGCCGATGCGCAAGCGCCTGCGCGCCGTCATCGGCATCGCGGTCGGAGCGGTCATGGCCCTCGCCGCCACCATCGCCCTCGGCGCCCGGACCGCGACGCCGATCTCGGCCGAGCTGCCCCGCCTCGCCTACGAGGAGGGCAAGGGCCGCAACATCGTCAACGTCCTGCTCGTCGACATCCGCGCCTGGGACACGATGGGCGAGATCTCGGTCCTCGTCGTGGTCGCCACCGGCGTCGCGAGCCTGATCTTCCTCTCCAGCCGGGCCGGAGGCGCTCCCCGCCTCGAGTCGCAGAGCGCCGACGACCGCCGCGAGCGCGCGATGGACCTGACCGCCTCCTCCGCCGACGCCGAGCGCGACGGCGACCGCGGCTCCTGGCTCGTCGCCGGGCGCACGCTCCGGCCGGAGAACCGCTCGATCGTGCTCGAGGTGCTGGTGCGCCTGCTCTTCCACCCCGCGATGATCGTGTCGGTCTACCTGCTCTTCACCGGACACAACACCCCGGGGGGAGGCTTCGCGGGCGGCCTGCTCGCCGGTCTCGCCCTCGTCGCGCGCTACCTCGCCGGCGGCCGCTTCGAGCTCGGCGAGGCCGCGCCGATCGACGCGGGCAAGGTCCTCGGACTCGGCCTCTTCTTCGCCGTCGGCACCGCCGTCTCCTCCCTCGCCTTCGGCCTCGAGGCCCTCGAGTCGAGCTGGCTCGACCTCGAGGTGCCGGTGCTGGGCGAGCTCCACCTGGGCACGTCCACCCTCTTCGACATCGGGGTGTACCTGATCGTGATCGGCCTCGCCCTCGACATCCTCCGCAGCCTCGGCGGCGAGGTCGACCGCCACGGCGAGGAGGCCGAGCAGGGCTCCCCCTCGGGCGACGGCGTCACGCACTCGACCGACAGCACCCCCGGCCCCGGCCAGGGCACGGTCGACGGGCTCGAGACCTCGCTCCCCACCGGCTCCACGGTCGTCGGCGGACCGGGCAGGGGAGACGGCGCATGAGCATCACCCTCGTCCTCGTCGTCGTCATGGCGGTGATGTACGCGGCGGGCGTCTACCAGATGCTCGAGCGCAGCCTCACCCGCATCCTGATCGGGTTCCTGCTCGTCGGGAACGCGACCAACATCCTCATCCTGCTGATGGCCGGCCGCTCGGGCATCGCGCCGTTCGTCACCGACGACGGGCGCTCCTACGAGCAGATCGCCGCCGAGATGGCCGACCCGCTGCCGCAGGCGCTGATCCTCACCGCGATCGTGATCACCTTCGGGGTGTCCGCCTTCCTCCTCGCGATGATCTACCGGCGCTGGCGCCTCGCCAACGCCGACCAGGTGGAGGACGACGAGACCGACGCCTCCGTCCGCGAGGACGCGGCGGGCATCTCGGCCCAGACCACCGCCGACGACCGGGCGCTCGACGTCCTGCTCGAGTCCAGCGACGAGGGCACCGCCGCCAAGCACGGGGAGAGCGCCATGACCGACGACAGGAAGGAGGACCGATGAACGCCCTGATCCCGCTCGTCGTCACCCTCCCCCTCCTGGGAGCGGCCGTCGCGCTGATCCTCGGACGCCACCGGCGCGCGCAGATCACCGTGAACATCGTGACGCTCTCGAGCGTTCTGGTGATCTCCTCGGTGATGCTCGTGCTGGTCCTCACCGGCGACGGAGGCGGCAGCGCCGTCTACGTGGGCGGCTGGGAGCCGCCGTGGGGCATCGTGCTGGTCGTCGATCCGCTCGCCGCGCTGATGCTCGTGATCACCTCGATCACCCTGCTGGGCGTCCTGCTGTTCTCGGTCGGCCAGGGCCTCGTCGACGGCAACCGCGAGACGCCGGTCACGATCTTCCACCCGACCTACCTGATCCTCTCGGCGGGCATCCTCAACGCCTTCGTCGCGGGCGACCTCTTCAACCTCTACGTCGGCTTCGAGATCCTGCTGGCCGCGAGCTACGTGCTGATCACCCTGGGCGGCACCGCACCGCGGATCCGCGCCGGCACGACCTACGTGGTCGTCAGCCTGGTCTCGAGCGTGTTCTTCCTCTCGGCCATCGGCCTGCTCTACGGCGCCACCGGCACTGTCAACATGGCGCAGCTCTCGATCCGCATCGCCGAGCTCCCCGCCGACGTGCAGCTGGTGCTCCACGTGGTGCTGCTGCTCGGCTTCGGGATCAAGGCGGCCGTGTTCCCCCTGTCGTTCTGGCTCCCGGACTCGTACCCCACGGCTCCGGCGCCGGTCACCGCCGTCTTCGCCGGACTCCTCACCAAGGTCGGCGTGTACGCGCTGATCCGCACCGAGACCCTGCTCTTCCCCGGCGGGAGGCTGAGCGAGGTGCTGCTGGTGGTGGCGCTGCTGACGCTGATCGTCGGCATCCTCGGCGCGGTCGCGCAGGCCGACATCAAGCGGATGCTGTCCTTCACGCTGGTCTCGCACATCGGCTACATGGTCTTCGGGATCGCCGTGGGCACCCCGGCGGGCTACGCGGCGACGATCTTCTACGTCATCCACCACATCACGGTGCAGACGACGCTCTTCCTCGCGACCGGCCTGATCGAGCGCGTCGGCGGCACCACCTCGATCCTGCGCCTCGGCGGGCTGCTCAAGGCCTCGCCGCTGCTGGCGCTGCTCTACTTCATCCCCGCGATGAACCTCGGCGGGATCCCGCCGTTCACCGGCTTCCTCGGCAAGGTGGGGCTCTTCGTCGCCGGCACGGAGTCGGCCGCCGACCAGCCCTCGTGGCTGATCTGGGCCGTCATCGCAGCCGGGGCCGTGACCTCGCTCCTGACCCTCTACGCCGTCGCGCGCGTCTGGAACATGGTCTTCTGGCGCCGCCAGGAGGAGGTGCCCGGCTACGAGTCGCCCCTGATCGACCAGCTGCAGGAGGACCCCCACGACACGGGCAGCATCCGCACCCGCCACTCGCCGCCGATGATGGTGCTCGCCACCGCGGGGATGGTCGTCGTCGGCGTCGTGCTGACCGTCGGCGCCGGTCCCCTCTACGACGCGAGCGAGCGAGCGGCGAGCGCGGTCGCCGACCCCGCGACCTACATCGCGACCGTCTACCGCGACTCGTCCTTCGGAGAGGAGGGGCCGCGATGAGCCCCCGCCGCCGCGTCGACATCTGGAACCGCGTCGCGATGTTCGTGACCCTCGTCGGCATCTGGGTGCTGCTCTGGGACGACGTCTCGGTGCTGTCGATCGTCACCGGCTTCCTGGTCGCCCTGCTGATCACCCGGGTGTTCTACCTGCCGCCGGTCGAGTTCTCGAACCGCATCCACCCGTGGTTCGTGCTCCTCTTCCTCCTGCGCCTGCTGGCCGACATCGCGGTGGCCTCGGTGCGGGTGTCCTGGCAGATCCTGACCCTGCCGGTCCCGGTCCACAACGCCATCGTCGCCGTGCACCTGCGCAGCCGCTCCGAGGGGATGCTCGTCTGGACGACGGAGGCCGTCTCGCTCGTCCCCGGCTCCCTGGTGATCGACGTGGACCCGCAGCTGAACGTCCTCTACCTGCACGTGCTCGGCGTGACCCACGACGAGGGCGAGCGGATCGACGAGGTGCGCCGGACGGTCCTCCGGACGGAAGCGCGCATCGTCCGGGCCATCGGCTCCCGCGAGGACGTGCAGCGCGTGAATCGGCCGATCGAGGCCGGATCGGGGGTGGTCCGGTGATCGACTGGCTGATCTGGATCCTGGTGCCGGTCTTCGGCGCCGCCTGCCTGCTCGCGCTCGTGCGGATCCTCCGCGGTCCGTCCGTGCTCGACCGGGTCGTCGCGGCCGACGTGCTCGTCGCGACGATCATCTGCGGGATCGGCGCCGAGATGGCGGTCAACCACCACGCGCGGACCCTGCCCGTCGCGCTCGGGCTCGCGCTGTTCGCCGTCTTCGGATCGATCAGCGTCGCCAAGTTCATGGCCAACCGCGAGGAGGACTGACATGGACCTGTTCTTCGACGTGCTCACCGCTGTGCTGCTGCTGGTCGGCGCCCTGCTCTCGCTGCTGGCCGCGATCGGCTTGATGCGGTTCGACGACCTGCTCTCCCGGATGCACGCGGGCACCAAGCCGCAGGTGCTCGGACTGATCTGCGTGATGCTCGCGGTCGCCATCCGGAACCCCGGCTTCGCCGCCGCGGGGACCATCGTGCTGGTGATCGGCTTCCAGCTGCTGACCGTGCCCGTCTCGGCGCACATGGTCGGCCGGGCGGCCTACCGGGCCGAGGCCGTCTCTCCCGGGTACCTCGTCGCCGACGAGCTCGCGGAGGCGGTCACCCGCGCCGACGAGCAGGCCCGCGCGACCGGGCCCGAGACCGCGCACGCGTCCGAGGAGCGGGCGCGCACCTCCTCCGCGCCCCCGCCCGAGGACGAGGACGGCCCGGCCGCGACCGCCTAGGCGACGAGGACGAGCTGCACGGCGGAGGCGCCGGTCATGCTGCGCAGCGCGAATCCGCCGATCGCGAGGGTGACGGCGACCAGGCCGCCGACCAGCAGCACCAGCAGCGGCACCACCCACAGCAGTGCCCGTCGGCGTCGGGCTCGGGCCTCGTCCGGCGTCTCATCGATCACCCGTCGACTGTACGGGACGGCGGAGGGCGTGCCCCCGGCGCCCCCGGGGCGCCCGATAAACTCGACCCCATGACCCTGGACTCCGCTACCTCCGGCGCGCCCGAGAACTCCCCCGGCCCCGACTCCGAGGCCGAGCACCGCCGGGGAGCCGAGTGGTGGCGCACCGCCGTCATCTACCAGATCTACCCGCGCTCCTTCGCGGACGCGGACGGCGACGGCATCGGCGACCTGCCCGGCATCGCCTCGCGCCTCGAGAGCCTCGCCGAGCTCGGCGTCGACGCGATCTGGCTCTCGCCCTTCATGACCTCGCCGCAGAAGGACGCGGGCTACGACGTCGCCGACTACTGCGACGTCGATCCGCTCTTCGGCACCCTCGCCGACTTCGACGCGATGCTCGCCCGCGCTCACGCCCTGGGCATCCGCATCATCGTCGACCTCGTCCCCAACCACTCCTCCAGCGCCCACCGCTGGTTCCAGGAGGCGCTCGCCGCTCCCGCGGGCAGCGCCGAGCGGGCGCGCTACCTGTTCCGCGACGGCCGCGGAGAGTCGGGCGAGCTGCCCCCGAACAACTGGGAGTCGGTCTTCGGCGGCCCCGCGTGGACCCGCGTCATGGAGCCCGACGGCTCGGGCGGCCAGTGGTACCTGCACCTCTTCGACACCTCGCAGCCCGACTTCGACTGGACGAACGAGTGGGTGCGCGAGCGCTTCCGGGAGGTCCTCCGATTCTGGCTCGACCGCGGCGTCGACGGCTTCCGCGTCGACGTGGCACACGGGATGATCAAGGCCGAGGGGCTGCCCGACTACACGCCGCCCGCCGACAGCGGGTCGATGGGCGGAGTCGCTCCCGCCGACGGCGAGGATCCCGTTACCGCCCCCTACTGGGCGCAGGACGGCGTCCACGAGATCTACCGCGACTGGCACTCCCTGCTCGCCGAGTACCCGGACGACCGCGTGCTCTGCGCCGAGGCGTGGGTGCAGCCGCTCTCCAAGCTCGCCCGCTGGGTCCGCCCCGACGAGATGCACCAGGCCTTCAACTTCGCCTACCTCGAGACCCCGTGGAGCGCACCCGCCCTCCGCGACATCATCGACTCCTCCGTCGAGGCCTTCGCCGCCGTCGGCGCCCCGTCGACCTGGGTGCTGTCGAACCACGACGTCGTGCGCCACGCGAGCCGCCTGGCCCTGACGTCCGACAACCCGCAGGGCTACGGCATCGGCCCGCGCACCCCCGGACTCCCCGACCCCGTCCTGGGGCTGCGCCGCGCCCGTGCCGCGACCGCCCTCATGCTCGCGCTCCCCGGCTCCGCCTACGTCTATCAGGGCGAGGAGCTCGGGCTCCCCGAGGCGATCGACCTGCCGGACTCGGCGCGTCAGGACCCGACCTGGTTCCGCACCGGCGGCGAGCGCTACGGCCGCGACGGCTGCCGGGTGCCGATCCCGTGGGAGGCGGACGCGCCCGCGTACGGCTTCAGCGTCTCCGGCGACTCCTGGCTGCCGCAGCCCGGCGACTGGGCGCCGCTCGCGCGCGACCGCCAGCGCGGTGTCGAGGGCTCGACGCTCGAGCTGTACCGGTCCCTGCTCGCAGTGCGCCGTGCCGAGGACCTGGGTTCCGGTGCCGTCGAGTGGCTCGAGGGCTACCCGGAGGACGTCGTGGCGTTCCGCAACGGAGCCGTCACCGTGATCGCGAACCTCGGCGAGGCTCCGGTCGAGCTGCCCGTCGGCTCCGTGGTGCTGTCCTCGGAGGAGCTGCACGAGCCGGCGATGCCCGCCGACACCACGGTCTGGCTGCGCGCGGAGTAGCGGGCCGCGGGGTCCGCCCGGCGGCTCCCGCGTCCCGCCGCCGGGTCAGCGCCCGGCGTTGGCCTTGAGCCAGAGGTAGGAGTCGACCTTCGTCACGCCGTCGAGGCGGATCTCGAAGTGCAGGTGCGGGCCGGTCGACATGCCGGTCGTGCCCACCAGGCCGAGCAGCTGGCCGACCTTCACCGGGTCGCCCTCGGAGACGGCCGCCGAGCCGTGCTGCATGTGCGCGTACACGCTCGAGACGAGCTGCCCGTCGATCTCGTGGTCGACGATCACGTGCACGCCGAGCGAGCCCTCGCCGTCGATGACCGTGCGCACGACGCCGTCGGCGATCGCCTGGATGGGCGAGCCGTCGCCCGGGTTGAAGTCGGTGCCGCCGTGGTTCACCGAGCAGCCCGCGCAGTTGCGGTAGCCGAAGCGGTCGCCCACCGGCACGCCGACGGCGAAGGGCCACTGGATCGACGCGTTCGGGTCGTTCGTGAAGCCTGTGTCGGAGGTGCGGACGATGTCGGCGACGTTGGTCTGCGTCTTGCGCTCCTGCACGCCGAAGCCGTCGCGGGCGACCGTCTCGGCGCTGACCTCGCCGGCGACGAACGACTGCGCGCCGCGGCGGGCGTCGGCGCCGACGGGGGTCGAGAGGCTCTGCGCCTGCACGTCCTCCGCGGTCAGGAGCGATGTGGCCGGCAGAGAGGTCGCCGCCACGATGGCCGCGACGAAGGAGAGGGCGACGAGTCCGCCGACCCGGGCCCGGCGCACGGGCCGGAGCGGCGTCGCGCGCGGTGCGGGGACGGGGGCCGGGGCGCTGCGGACCGAGGCGACGCGGCGCTCCGCTTCGCGCAGCTGCTCCGCCGTGGGAGCCGCGAGGAGGTCGTCGGAGCCGCTCGCGAGCGAGACGTCGGAGGCGAGGGCCAGAGCGCGCTCGCGCTCGCGGAGCTCGCGACGGGAGAGGGGTGGAGTCGATTCGCCGGGGGTCGATGCAGGGGCAGCGGGGGCGGGCGAATCGGGGCTCACGAAATCGATGTCTTCCGTCGGGGGCAGGGGACGAGCGGGCCTCCAGGGAGAGGCACCGCTCGGCTCCGTGAGCGCAGCCTGTGCGAACATCACGAATTCATAAAGGATAACCACGGCCGGCGGGATCCGGCCAGAGGCCGCCGCGCACAGGCGTGATCGGGGCACGACGCGCGGCGAGCCCCGGCGGGATCCTGCGCCGATCCGCCTCTCGGCGCACGGAATCCTTGTCGGCCCGGCCTGGGAGAGCGGTTACACCTCGTCCGCGCGCAGGCGGCGCAGCAGATCCTCCAGCTCGGCGAAAAGAGGATCCGGTGCCGCGATGAGCAGGCCGGAGCCGAAGGGCGCGCCGTCGAGTCCCGCGACCCGCGCGCCCGCCTCCTCGGCGATGAGGGCGCCCGCAGCGAGGTCCCACGGGTTCAGGCCCCGCTCGTAGTACGCGTTCAGCTGCCCGGTGGCCACCGAGCACAGGTCGAGCGCCGCCGAGCCGATGCGGCGGATGTCGCGGACCGAGCCCAGGAGCTCCTGCACCACGGCGCCCTGGCGCATCCGGCGGCCCGCATCGTAGCCGAAGCCGGTGCCCACCAGCGCGAGCGAGAGGGAGGAGGGAGCCGAGACCTGCAGCGCGACTCCGTCCCGCTCGGCTCCCCCGCCTCGGCTGGCCGTGGTCACCTCACCCGTCGCTCCGTTCACGACCGCGCCGGCGAGCGCGGTCCAGGTCGCGGGATCCGGCTCCCCCTCCACCACAGCGATGCTGACCGCGTAGGAGGGGATGCCGTAGAGGTAGTTGACGGTCCCGTCGATCGGATCGACGACCCAGGTCAGCCCGCTCGTGCCGCCCCCCGACCCCGACTCCTCGCCGAGGAAGCCGTCGTCCGGACGCGCCTCGGCCAGGCGCCGGCGGATCAGCTCCTCGACCTCCCGGTCCGCGGCCGTCACCACGTCCTCCGGGGACGACTTCGACGCGGCGATCTCGACACCGTCCTGCCGCCGCTGGCGGGCGAGGTGCGCCGCCTCGACGGCGATCGAGCGGGCGATGGCGAGGAGGGGGGCGTTGTCGCTCATGGCCCCAGCCTAGGGATCGGGTCCATCATGGGGGGATGAGCACCCCTATCGCCCTCACGGGAGCCACCGGAGCCGTGGGCGGTCGCGTCGCGCGCGAGCTCGCCGACGCCGGTCACGCCCTCCGCCTGCTGGTCCGCGACCCGTCCCGCGCGCCCGAGCTCCCCGGGGCCGAGGTGGTGCGCTCTTCCTTCGCCGACGCGGGCGACTCGCTCGAGGGCGTGCGCCTCCTCCTGATGGTCTCCGCCTCCGAGAACGAGGAGCGCCGCGCCGAGCACCTCGCGTTCGTCGACGCAGCCGCCGCCGCGGGTGTCGAGCACGTCGTCTACACCTCCTTCGCCGGAGCCGCACCCGACGCGGTCTTCACCCTCGCCCGAGACCACGCGGCCACCGAGGACGCGATCCGCCGCTCGGGCATGGGCTGGACGTTCCTCCGCGACAACCTCT
This sequence comes from Rathayibacter sp. AY1F4, assembly GCF_002931775.1. NCBI lineage: Bacteria > Bacillati > Actinomycetota > Actinomycetes > Micrococcales > Microbacteriaceae > Rathayibacter > Rathayibacter sp. AY1F4. The sequence goes on along the minus strand of NZ_PSVE01000012.1, from coordinate 50,535 downwards.
ACCTCGACTTCCTGCCCGCGATGCTCGGCGACGACGGCGCGATCCGCGGACCCGCGGGATCGGGCCGTGCCGCCGTCGTCGCGCGCGAGGACGTGGCCCGCTCGGCCGCGGCTGTCCTCCGCTCCCCCTCCGAGCACCGCGGAGCCGCCTACGAGCTGACCGGGCCCGAGGCCCTCACCCTCGACGAGGTCGCGGCGACCCTGACGGCGGCGGGCCGCCCCGCCGTGTACGTCGACGAGACCCTCGAGGAGGCGTACGCGTCACGCCGCCGCTGGAACGCACCGGACTGGCAGCTGGACGCCTGGGTCAGCACCTACTCCGCGATCGCCGCCGGACAGCTGGAGCACGTCTCGTCCGACGTCGAGCGGCTGACCGGACGGCCGCCGCTCTCCCTCGCGGGGTTCCTGGAGCAGGAGGCGCGGGGCTGAGGCGACGGCGCGGGCCGGGCGACCGCGTAGGCCGGGCCGACGGCGTGCGGGGTTCGACGGGACGAAGAGGCCGGGCCCGGCGATCCGCCGGACCGGTGCTCCCCCGGAAAGGCACTCCGCTGGAAAGGCACTCCGCTGGAAAGGCGATCCCCCGACATGCGGAACGCCCCGCGCATCTCGTGATGCCGGGGCGTCTGCCGGGTGTTCCTGCTCGGTGGCGAGTGAGGGATTCGAACCCCCGAAGGCTACGCCGTCTGATTTACAGTCAGATCCCTTTGGCCGCTAGGGTAACTCGCCGTGGCGCACCCGACCGCGTGTTCACAACCGGAGGCGCTCAGCAAGGATACCCACGCGACCGGCGGATCGGAAATCGATGCCGCGCGGCCTCAGTCCGCCTCCGCCGCGTAGCGGGACGCCGCCTCCGCGACCTTCCCCGCGTAGCTCCCGGCCGGGTTGTAGGCCGCGATCGCCGCCCGCCATCCCGACTCCGTCGAGAGGTCGCCGCCGGCGTCGCAGAGGTACCGGGCGGCGGTCACCGCCTGCTGGTCCACGTTCTGCGGATCCCACCCGCTCGACGCCCACGCCATCCACGTCGCCGGGATGATCTGCAGCGGACCCATCGCCCGGTCGACCTCGGCGTCGCCGTCCAGAGCCCCGCCGTCGTTGTCGGGGACCCGGTCGAAGCGCGTTCCGTCCAGGCGCGGACCGTAGATCGGCTCCGTCGGCCGCCCGTCCTCGCCCAGCTCGCCGCCGTCGATCGTGCCGTGCCTGCTCTCGACGTAGCCGATGCCGGCCAGGGTCGCCCAGTCCAACCGGCAGTCGGGGTCGACCGACGCCGTGAGGAGGGCTGTGCCCGCGTAGGCGGTGAGCGCGCGCAGCGGGATGCCGCTCCCCTCGGACGCCGTGCCCAGCCACGCCTCGTCGGCGAGCAGTCGCACCGGCGTCGCCGCGGCCTGCTCGGGATCCTCCAGCACGACGGGGTCCGCCGCGACGGGAGCGGTCGCCGCGGGAGGCACGGTGGACAGGCCCTCCTCGACCGTCAGCGCGGGCGGCCGCTGGCCGCAGCCGGCCAGGAGGAGCCCGGCGAGCGGGACGAGGACGAGAACGGGGACGCGGCGCACTCCTCAGAAGTACCAGCCGCGCCTGGGGCCGGGCTCCGCCACGCCTGAAAGCTAAACTCGGAGCCATGGCAGATTCAACGTTCGACGTCGTCAGCAAGATCGACAAGATGGAGGCGGACAACGCCCTGAACCAGGCCCACAAGGAGGTCGAGCAGCGCTACGACTTCAAGAACGTCGGCGCCTCGATCGCCTGGAGCGGCGAGAAGATCCTGATCAAGGCCAACACCGAGGAACGGGCGAACGCCATCCTCGACGTCTTCCAGTCGAAGCTGATCAAGCGCGGCATCAGCCTCAAGAGCCTCGACGCGGGCGAGCCCTTCGCGTCCGGCAAGGAGTACCGGATCGAGGCCACCCTCAAGGAGGGCATCGACCAGGAGCACGCGAAGAAGATCAACAAGCTCATCCGCGACGAGGCGCCGAAGTCGGTCAAGTCGCAGATCCAGGGCGACGAGCTCCGCGTCTCCTCGAAGAGCCGCGACGACCTCCAGGCGACCATGGCGCTCCTGCGCGGAGCCGACCTCGAGCTCGACCTCCAGTTCGTCAACTTCCGCTGAGGAATGACGCACACGGGAGCACGCGCGTGACCGCCGGCATCGACGACCCCGACCGGCGGGGCCGCACCGGACTCGACAGGGACGGGCTCGACCTCGTCGGGAACCCCGACGTGGTCGTGAAGGAGGTCACCCTCCTCTCGAGCGACTGGTACGTCCTCCGCACCACCCGCTTCGACTACCGGCACCGCGACGGCAGCTGGACGAGCGAGCAGCGCGAGACCTACGACCGGGGGAACGGCGCGGCGGTCCTGCTCTACGACGCCGACGCGCGCACCGTCGTCCTGATCCGGCAGTTCCGCTACCCCGCGTACGTGAACGGCGACCTCGACGGGATGCTCCTCGAAGTGCCCGCCGGTCTCCTGGACGAGGACGGGCCCGAGGAGGGCGCCCGCCGCGAGGCGTCCGAGGAGACCGGACTCGAGGTCGGCCGGCTCGAGCACGTGTTCGACGCGTTCATGAGCCCCGGCTCGGTCACCGAGAAGCTACACTTCTACGCCGGGCGCTACCGCGCGGGGACCCGCAGCGGAGCGTTCGCGGGACTCGCCGACGAGGGCGAGGACATCGAGGTCCTCGAGCTCTCGTTCGACGAGGCGCTGACCCAGATCGGCGTGCAGATCGTCGACGCGAAGACGATCATGCTCCTGCAGTGGGCGGCCCTGTCCGGCCCGTTCTCGCGCTGACCCGCGAGCGTCGCGGCTGCGGACGCGTCAGCGCGCGTACTCGGCGAGGGCGCGTCCGGTCAGCGTGTCCGCCGCCGCGAGCCCGACCGGAGTCCCCTCGAAGACGATCGTCCCTCCGTCGTGCCCGGCTCCGGGCCCCACGTCGATGATCCAGTCCGCGTGCGCCATCAGGGCGCGGTGGTGCTCGATCACCACGACCGAGTTCCCGGAGGCGACCAGCCGGTCGAGCAGTCCGAGCAGCGTGTCGACGTCCGCGAGGTGCAGGCCGGTGGTCGGCTCGTCGAGCAGGTAGACGGATCCGGACGAGGCCATGTTGATCGCGAGCTTGAGGCGCTGGCGCTCGCCCCCGGACAGCGTGTTCAACGGCTGTCCGAGCGTGAGGTAGCCGAGACCGACGTCGACGAGACGGGCGAGCACCGTGTGCGCCGGTCCGCTCGCGAAGAACTCCGCGGCGTCGACGATCGGCATCGAGAGCACCTCGTGGATGTTCCTCCCGCGGAGGCGGTACTCGAGCACCTCAGCGGTGAACCGCTTGCCGTCGCACTCCTCGCAGACCGACGAGACCGTCGCGGCGGGGCCCAGCTCGGTGAAGATCATCCCGGCCCCCTTGCAGACGGGGCAGGCGCCTGCCGAGTTCGCGCTGAAGAGCGCCGGTCTCACACCGTTCGCCTTCGCGAAGGCCGCCCGGATCGCGTCGAGGACACCGGTGTAGGTCGCCGGATTGCTGCGCCGCGAGCCGCGGATCGGCGACTGGTCGGCCACCACCACGCCGGGCCGACCCGCGAGCGAGCCGTGCAGAAGCGACGACTTCCCCGACCCGGCGACTCCGGTGACGACGGTCAGCACGCCCAGCGGGACGTCCACGTCGACGCCGCGGAGGTTGTGCGTGGAGGCCCCGCGGATCTCCACCACCCCGGTCGGACGGCGCACGGCCTCCTTCAGCGGGACGCGGTGACCGAGATGACGGCCCGTCAGAGTGTCGGACGTGCGCAGCTGCGCCACCGTCCCCTCGAACCGCAGCTCGCCGCCGTGCGCGCCGGCCCTCGGACCGAGGTCGACCACGTGATCGGCGATCTCGATGATCTCCGGCTTGTGCTCGACCACCAGGACGGTGTTGCCCTTGTCCCGCAGGCGGCGCAGCAGCTCGATCATCCGCGAGACGTCGTGCGGATGCAGACCCGCCGTCGGCTCGTCGAAGACGTACGTGACGTCCGTGAGGCTCGACCCCAGATGCCGCACCATCTTGACCCGCTGCGCCTCACCGCCCGAGAGGGTGCCCGACTCCCGATCGAGCGACAGATAGCCGAGTCCGACCTGGACGAGGGCGTCGAGCGTCCCGAGGAGGGTCTCGACGATCGGAGCGACGGACGGCGCCTGCAGTCCGCGGAGCCACGCGGCGAGGTCGGTCGCCTGCAGCGCGGCGCACTCGGCGATGTTCCGGCCCCCGATGCACGACTCCAGTGCGGCGCGGGTGAGCCGGCCGCCTCCGCACTCGGGACAGGCGGCGAAGGTGGCCACCCGCTCGGCGAAGGCGCGGATGTGCGGCTGGGCCGCCTCCTTCGCCAGGTAGAGGCGGGTGACCTTCACCAGGAGGCCCTCGTAGGTCATCGTCATCCCGGCGATGGCCATCTTGGTGGCCGGACGGTGGAGGAACGCGTCCATCTGCTCGGGCGTGAAATCGGCGATCGGCACATCGGCCGGATAGAGGCCCGACTCGGCGAGGCCCTTCCAGTACCAGCCGCCGACGACGAAGTTGGGGATCGCGTCGAGAGCGCCGCCCTCGAGCGACTTCGAGCGGTCGATCAGCGCGTCGAGGTCAATGCTCGACACCCGGCCCGTCCCCTCGCACCGCGGGCACATCCCCTCCGGCAGGTTGAAGGAGAACGCACCGCTCGTGCCCGCGTGCGGGTCGCCGAGCCGGCTGAAGAGGATCCGCAGCATCGTGTACGCGTCGGTCGCCGTGCCGACCGTGGACCGGCCGTTCGACCCCATCCGCTCCTGATCGACGACGATCGTGGCCGACAGTCCGTCGAGCGACTCCACGTCCGGGCGAGCCGGCGACCCCATGAACTGCTGCACGAAGGCGGAGTAGGTCTCGTTGATGAGGCGCTGGGACTCGGCCGCGATGGTGCCGAAGACCAGCGACGACTTGCCGGAGCCCGAGACCCCGGTGAACACGGTGATCCTCCGCTTCGGGATGTCGACGTCGATCCCCCGGAGGTTGTTCTGGCGCGCACCGCGCACCCGGATGACGTCGTGGGGCGCGGCCGTGGTCATGCTGTCTCCGTCCAGAGCGGTGCCCGAATCCTAGAGGAGGCGCAAGGCGTCCACGCCGGAACGCCGAACGGCCCTCCGGACTGCACCGGAGGGCCGTTCGGAGCGCACGCGTCAGAGCGCTGCCGGCTCCGCCCGCGAGATCGCGATCATGTCCTCGCGGGGAACGACCTTCACCCGCGCACGGCCCTCGGGCTCGCCGAGCGCCATCTCGTGCTCGTCCAGCCGGTGCCAGCCGTCGAGATCCGTGTAGGCGATCTCCCGCTCCTCGAGCAGAGCGACCACGGCCGCCTCCTCGGGGTGCTCGGGCGTCCACCAGGACGCCTGGTCGTTGAGCACGTGCGCGACGGTCTCCATGGCGTCGGACTTGGTGTGCCCGATGAGCCCCACCGGTCCGCGCTTGATCCAGCCGGTCGCGTAGACGCCGTGGACCTGCTGGTCCTCGTCGTCCAGGACCTGGCCCTCGCGGTTCGGGATCACGCCGCGCATCTCGTCGAACGGGAGGCCGTCGAGCGGCGAGCCGAAGTAGCCGACCGCGCGGTACACGGCCTGCACGGGGACCTCGCGGATCTCACCCGTGCCGCGCACGCCGCCCTCGCCGTCCGGCTCGGTGCGCTCGTACCGGATCGCGCCGACCCGACCCGATCCGTCGTCCACGAACTCGAGCGGCTTCGCCCAGAAGTGCAGGTGGAGACGACGCGAGGCGCTCCCGACCTCGCGGGTGCGCCACTGGTTGAGCACCCGGTTGATGACCATGACCTGCTTGTTGGTCGCGATGGCGGCCTCCGAAGCGGGGTCGAGGTCGAAGTCCTCGTCGGCGACGATCATGTCGACGTCGCGCAGCTCGCCCAGCTCGCGCAGCTCCAGCGGCGTGAACTTCACCTGAGCGGGACCGCGGCGCCCGAAGACGTGCACGTCGGTGACGGGAGAAGCCTTCAGCCCCTCGTAGACGTTCGGCGGGACCTCGGTGGGCAGGAGGTCCTCGGCGTGCTTCGCCAGCATCCGCGAGACGTCGAGCGCCACGTTGCCGTTGCCGATGACGGCGACGGAGGAGGCTTCGAGCGGCCAGGTGCGCGCGACGTCCGGGTGTCCGTCGAACCAGCTCACGAAGTCCGCTGCGCCGTAGGAGCCCTCGAGCTCGACGCCGGGGACGTCCAGCGGCGCGTCCCGCACCGCGCCGGTCGCGAAGATGACGGCGTGGTAGTGCCGCTTGAGGTCCTCGAGCGTGATGTCGGTCCCGAAGTGCACGTTGCCGAAGATGCGGATGTCTCCGCGATCGAGAACCTCCCGCAGAGCGGTGATGATCCCCTTGATGCGCGGGTGATCCGGCGCGACCCCGTAGCGGACCAGGCCGTACGGCGCCGGCAGGTGCTCGAACAGGTCGATCGAGACGTCGTACTTCTTCTCGGCCTTGATCATGAGGTCGGCGGCGTAGATGCCCGCGGGACCCGCGCCGACGATGGCCAGCCTGAGCTTGGTCATTGCGTTCCTCCTGCCGGGGCGCCGCAGCGCACAACCGGTCTCATTACTGCGGCGCAGGGCGCGCCGCGACGATCGGGGTCAGCCGTTGCGCTCGACGACGGTGTCGGCGAAGCGCGTCAGCGCCTTGCGGACGGAGCCGTCGGGCAGCGGAGCGAGAGCGTCCACGGCCTCGTCGGCCCACCGGTGGGCCTCGGCGAGGGTCTGCGCGGTGACCTCGTGATCGCGCAGCTGGGCGATGGCGTCCGAGATGTCGGCGCTCTGCTCCTCGGTGTGCGCGATCGCGTCGTTCGAGCGGCTCACGTAGCTCTCGATGCGGGCGAGGAGAGCCGCGGCGTCCCTATCCGAGGAGGCGCGCTCGCGCAGGCGCAGGATCGGCAGCGTCGACACGCCGGCGCGGATGTCCGTGCCGGGGTTCTTGCCGGTCTCCTCCGGCTGGGGAGAGAGGTCGATGACGTCGTCGACGATCTGGAAGGCGACGCCGATCTTCTCGCCGAAGACGCGCATGGCCTCCTCGTACTCCTCCGGAGCCTCCGAGAACGCGACTCCCGTGCGGCCCGCCGCGGCGATCAGGGACCCGGTCTTGTCCGCCAGGACGGACAGGTAGTGCTCGACCGGGTCCTCGCCGTCGGTCGGGCCGACCGTCTCGTGCAGCTGCCCGAGGACGAGCCGCTCGAACGTGTCCGCCTGGAGCCGGATCGCCTTGTCGCCGAGCTCGACCATCAGCTGGTTCGCGCGGGCGAAGAGCAGATCGCCCGTCAGGATGGCCACGTTGTTGCCCCACACGGTCTGCGCCGACGGGACGCCGCGGCGCTTCTCCGCCTCGTCCATGACGTCGTCGTGGTACAGCGATGCGAGATGCGTGATCTCGATCGCCTGCGCACCGAGCAGGACCTGCGGCGTGTTGCCGCGGCCGAGCGACGCGGCCAGGAGGGTGAGCATCGGGCGCACACGCTTGCCGCCCGCCTCGAGGAGGTACCGGGTGGAGACGTCGGCCACGGCGTCCGCGAAGGACAGCTGCCGGACGAGACCCTCCTCGACCTGCTCCAGACCCGCGTCGATCGTGCGGGCGAGAGCCCGGTCCGACGATGAGGAGAAGATGCGCTCGGAGAGGCCGAGCTGCGCCGTCAGAGACGGGCTGCGACGGGCGACGGGCGCAGTGGCGTTCACAGGGAAACCCTAACGTCTCGGCCTGTGCGGACCCCGGTCGTCATCGGGTCGCCGCGATCGGCTTGACGCCGCGGTGCAACGCCACGATGCCCGCGGTCAGATCGCGGTAGGCCACACGCTCGAAGCCCGCCGCGCGGAGCCAGGCGGCGACGACGCTCTGCTCCGGCCAGGCCCGGATGGAATCGCCGAGATAGTCGTACGCGGGATTGTTCGACGACGCGAGTCGCACGACGGCGGGCATGACCGTCGACAGGTAGAAGTCGTACGCGGCGGCCAGCGGAGCGATCGGCGGAGTCGAGAACTCGCAGATCACGACCCGGCCGCCGGGCTTCAGCACACGCAGGAACTCGGCGAGCGCCGTCCTCGGCTCGGCCACGTTGCGCAGACCGAACGAGATGGTCACGGCGTCGAACGATCCGTCCTCGAACGGGAGGTCCATCGCGTCGGCCTGGACGAACTCGATCCGGTCGTTGCCCGCCTGACGGCGACGGCCAACGGCGATCATCCCCGGGGAGAAGTCGGCTGCGACGACCTGTGCGCCCGACCGCGCCAGCGACGCGCTCGACGTCCCGGTGCCGGCCGCGATGTCGAGGATGCGCTCACCGGGAGCAGGGTTGACGGCGCGAGTCGTCGCGATCCGCCAGAGCCGGTCGTTCCCCACCGAGAGGAGTCCGTTCACCAGGTCGTAAGCGGGAGCCACGGTGTCGAACATCGAGGCGACCTCGTCGGGCCGTTTGGTGAGGTCTGCCTTCGTCACGATCCGCAAGTCTACGGCGAGACGCGGGACGGCGGCTGTGCATCCGCCGTCCCGCGCCCGGTCGGCGCGCTCCCCCATGGGAAGCGCCGGGACCGCCCCGCTCCGCCTCGCGCGGCGGCCCCGGACCGGATCACGGTAGCAACGGAGCCCTGCGCCCCGAGCCCCGCGGCATGGGACGTCCCACCTTCTGGCGCGGGCGTACCCTGCTGAGGTGACGCTCATCGGCGCTGGAACCCCCCTGCTGCGTGCGGAGACGACTCCACTGGACTCTCCGCAGTCGCTCCTCTCCCACTCCGACCCGAGGCGGCCCCTCCTCTGGCAGCGCGACGGCGCCGGCCTCAGCGGACGCGGCGAGGCCCTGCGCCTCGAGTTCTCGGGCCCGGAACGGCTGCGGGATGCCGCGGCGGCCTGGCGTCGGCTCTGCGACGCGGCGACGGTGGAGGACCGGGTCGGACTGCCCGGGACAGGGCTGGTCGCGTTCGGGACCTTCGCTTTCTCGAGCCGATCCGAGGCGACGAGCGTGCTGATCGTGCCGCGCACCGTGATCGGGACGCGCGACGGCCGGTCATGGCTGACGCGGATCACGATCGGCGAGGCGGAGGGACCGGATACGCCGGGCGAGGAGCCGCTGGGGGCGGAGTACCACGTGCCGCTCTCGCCGGGTGCGCTGTCGCCGGACGGGTACCGCGCGGCGGTCGCTGCTGCGGTGGAGACGATCCGGGCGGGCGAGCTGTCCAAGGTCGTGATCGCGCGCGATCTGAAGGGGCGGCTCCCTCCGGGGGCGGACCTGCGCCGGATGTTGGGTGCGCTCACCGAGCGTTACCCGGACTGCTGGGGCTTCGCCGTGGACGGATTCCTCGGCGCCAGTCCGGAGACGCTGGTCGCGGTCGATCGGGGCGAGATCTCGGCGAGGGTGTTGGCCGGCACGGCTGCACGCGGAGCGGACCCCCTCGCCGACGCGGACGTGGAAGCCGCTCTGCTCGAGAGTCCGAAGGACCGCTCAGAGCACGCTTTCGCTCTCGCCAGTCTGGTCCGGGAGCTCGAGCCCCACACACGGGAGCTGACGGCCGGCGCCGCCCCGTTCACGCTCCGCCTGCCGAACCTCTGGCACCTCGCGACGGACGTGCGAGGAATTCTGGACGACTCCTCCAGCGCGCTCGATCTCGTCGATGCTCTTCACCCGACCGCCGCAGTGGCCGGCACTCCGACCGCCGACGCCCTTGCGCTCATCGAGCACCTGGAGCCCTTCGACCGCGGTCGCTACGCAGGACCCGTCGGCTGGATCGACGGCAACGGCGACGGCGAGTGGGCTGTCGGACTCCGCAGCGCCGAGGTCACGGCCGAGGGCGCGGTCACGGCCTGGGCGGGCGCCGGCATCGTGGCCGACAGCGTTCCCGAGTCCGAGCTCGCCGAGACCCGCATGAAGTTCCGCCCGATCACCGACGCGCTGGCCTGACGCACGTCGGGAGTCGTTGAAGCCGTCGGCTACCCGGCGCCTACCCGGCGCCTACCCCGCCGGGTCCCCGTCGAGCCGGGGAGCCCCCGGCCGTCGTCCTGCGCCCACCGGCGGACGCCCGGGCAGCGCCGGCGGCCGGGTCGTCACGCGACGGCCCGTCGGTGTGGTCCAGTCCGCTGTGCCGTCCGGATGGAGCAGATACGTCCACCGGTCGCCGTGGCGCACGTGATGGTGGGCGACGCACAGGCAGGCGAGGTTGTCGGGAGTCGTCTCGCCCCCGTTCCGCCATTCGACGCTGTGGTCGGTCTCCGTGGAGGACGCCGGCCGGGTGCAGCCCGGGAAGCGGCAGGTCTGGTCGCGGAGGCGGACCAGCAGCCTCATCCTCGGCGGTGGGAGCCGGTGGCGGCGCCCGACGGAGACGACCGCGCCGGTCTCCTCGTCGGTCAGCACGGGAGTGAAGGCGGCGTCGTCGTCGATGAGCGCTCGCACCGTCTCGGCAGGGATCGGTCCGTAGCCGTCGAGCTCGGCGGCCGCCTCGTCGTCACCTGCGGCGGTGCTCGCCGCCACGGTGACTCTCACCTCGGCCCGCAGCCCGGTCGAGGGCGCCGCGGCTCCCTCCGGAGTGGTCCCCGCCACGTCCCCGTGGCAGAGCAGGTCTGCCCACGCGTCGGCGCGGAGCTGCGCCAGCGTCCGCAGATCGCGGTCCCCTTCGGCGCCGTCCCGCAGATCCCTCGCGATGCGGTCGAGCCGGGCGAGCGCTCCGACGGCCTCGGGCGCGGGGACGTGCGCGCAGACCGTCGCCATGCCGTCGATCCCGGCTGTCATCCACACCCGGCGGTCCTCACGGGCGCGAGCGTGCCGCTCGGCGAGGGGCTCGTCGTGCAGCTCCTCCCGCACCCGCGCGAGGGCGTGGCGCAGCTGCCCCGGGGTCAGCGTCTCCGCGAGGTCGACGGCCCGGTCGTCGTAGGCCGCGCGCGCCGCTGCGGGGAGGGTCGCCGCGACGGAGCAGATGAGCTGGCCGGCCTCCCAGCGCATTCTGGCCTCGGCGAGCGCGGAACGGGTCTGCGGCAGCTCCTCCATCAGGAGCGAGGCGTGCAGCAGTTCCCTGGCGGCGGTGCGCTCGGAGACCCCGAGGGCGACGGCGAACTCCGCTCGGATCGACCGTTCGACGAGGTCCGTCGCATCCTTGCTGTCCGCCGAGGAGCCTCGGGCGAACGCGTCGGGACAGGTCAGCGCCGCGCGGTGTCCCGCGTGCAGCGCCTCCGCCGCGGACAGGAGCACCGGGGAGGCGCTCCTCGCGAGCGCCGCCGCTCGGTCGCCGAGGGCGAGGACCTCTCCTCGCACGGTCTCCGCATCAGCCATGCCTCCAGCGAAGCATCAGCAGACGAGGTGCGGAGCTCGAACGAGGCGTCCCCGGGAGAACAGCGTCCGACGACGTCCTGTGGAGGACCGTCCGACCGGACCCGGGCGTACTCAGCGCTCGAGCCGGATCTCCACGATGCCCGGCCCGTCACCCGGCGAGGTCAGCGCCTGCTCCAGCTCGCCGCGCGTCGCCGCACGACGGTGGCCCCACCCGTAGGCGCGCGCGAGAGCCTCCAGATCGGCGTTCTGGGGGGTGAACTGCACGCGGTCGAACGCGTCGGGATGCGAGCTCGACGCGACCTCGAGCCCGTCGAAGATCGTGCCGCCCCCGTCGTTCACGACGACGAGCTGCACGCGCGGGCGCCGTTCTCCGGGCGGGAGGAGGAGGCCGCCGGCCTCGTGGAGCAGAGTGAGATCGCCGAGGACCGCGCGGGTGACTCCGCCGGCTCCCTGCTCGGTCGCCTGCGAAGCCACCGCGATCCCGAGAGCCGTCGAGATCGTGCCGTCGATGCCGGCGAGGCCGCGGTTCGCCAGGACGGCTATCCGCTTGCCCGGCAGGGTCCCGTCGGCGACGCGGATCAGCCGCGACGCTCCGAACAGCAGCCGGTCGTGCGGCCAGGTGACCTTCCAGACCGCGGCGACGACGAAGTCGCGGGTGAGCGGCGCCCTGATCGCGGCGAGGGCGTTGCGCGCGTAGCCGCGGCGGTCCTCGACCGACATCGATCCCGCGTCGGGGACCTCGTCCAGCTCGTCGGGGTCGACCGTCAGAGCGCGGCTCGCGGACACCCAGGATCCGGCCCAGGCGCGCTCGCCGCGCTCGGGACGCGGCGACCCCTCGGGACGGACCACGTCGACGCCTCCGACGCGGCGGGCGCGCCGCCCGGGGTTGTAGAACTGCTCGCGCACGGCGTCCACGACGATCACCTCGACGTCCTCGCGCCGCAGCAGCTCGGGGACCTCGCGGGAGAGCGTCGGGTGTCCGAGCACGATCGCCCGGCGGATGCGTCCGCCGAAGTCGGGCTCGCCGAGCAGGCGACGCCAGGCGACGACGAGCTGCGGTCCGAAGCGGGCGCCGGAGGAGACCTCGGCGAGGAGCGGCCAGTCGCCGGCGCGAGCGATCTCCTCGGCCGCGGCGCCCGCCTTGTCCCCGGCGATGACGACCGTGAGCGGCTCACCAGGGCCGGCGGTCACGACGGCACGCGGGATCCCGGATCCGACGGCGGGCGACGAGACCGGTTCGATCCGCTCGATGTCCGGCAGAGCGGAGGAGAGCGGATCGCGGAAGGAGAGGTTCAGGTGGACCGGCCCGCGGCGCGCCGCGGTGACGGCACGATCGGCGAGCGCCCGCGCGTCCTCGGGCAGGGAGGCGTCGTCCGGAGCAGCGACGTCCTCGAACAGCCGCACGGCGCGCCCGTACAGCTCGCGCTGCTCGGCCGTCTGGTTCGAGCGGATGCCGCGCAGCTCGTCGGGCCGGTCGGCGGTCAGGACGATCATCGGCACGTCCGAGGCGTCCGCCTCGAGCACAGCCGGGTGCAGGTTCGCGGTCGCCGTGCCGGAGGTCGTGATCACGAGCGCCGGCATCCGGGATTCGAGGGCGAGGCCCAGCGCCAGGAACCCCGCGGAGCGCTCGTCGATCCGCACGTGCAGCCGGACGTCGCCGCGCGTCTCGAGCTCGGCCGCCACCAGGGCGAGCGCCTGCGAGCGGGATCCCGGAGCGACGATGACGTCGCGGACGCCGAGCGCGACGAAGCGGGTGAGGAGGTCGACCGCGAATCGGGTGGAGGGGGCGACCGGCCGGTGCTCAGGCATCCCGGCGGCCGGGGCCGTCGGCCTCGCCCTGCTCGTCCATGTCGGCGAGGTCGCGCTCGAGCTGGGCGATGCGCTCTGCCTGCAGGCGCTCCTCCTCGGGGTCGCGCTCGGTGCGGAGGGTGCCGAGGAAGTCGGGGTCGTCGTCCGGAGCGGTGTAGCGGCGGCCGGCGGCGCGCTGCTTGCGGGGACGGCCGATCCAGAACCACAGTCCCGCACCGATGACCGGGAGGATCAGCACCACCAGGAGCCAGGACCACTTCGGGATCGCCCGCACGGCGTGACGGTTGCTCATCGCGACGTCGATCACGGTGTAGACCGTGAAGACGGCGAGGGCCACGAGCAGGCCGATGACGAGGCGGATCATGGACACGAGTCTACGTCCGGCACCCCCGTCGGGGAGGGTCCGCACGGACGCTGGACAGGAGGCTCCCACGGTGCTCACGGAACCGCGTGCAGGGGCCGACGTACACTGTCCCGGTGAAACTGAGCCGCGCGGTCGTCGTCTACTCGCTCCTGCGCCTGGCGATGTTCGCCGGCGTCTTCGTGCTGGTGTACCTGCCGGCGCGCACCTTCGTCGACTCGGAGCTGACGGCAGCGGTCACCGCGGGCTTCGTCGCCGCGATCGCGAGCCTGTCCCTCTCCTACATCCTGCTGAGGAAGCCCCGCGAGCGCATCGCGGAGGCGATCTACGAGCGCCGCAAGGACGTCCCGCGCGCCCCGACCGACGACGACGTCGAGGACGCCGCGGTCGACGCGACCCGCGACGACCGCTGAGCCGGGCGCTCCCGCCGGCGAGGCCTCCCCTCTGACGCGCTGACCCCGCTCGCACCAGGCCCGGCGCGCAACAGCCGATCTCACCCGAATCCGGCCCACCCGAGCCCGCCTCGTGCGAGCCGCCGCTCTAGAACGCCAGCGCCGCCCCGAGGATGACCGCGTAGGCGAGCCCGCCCAGGCTGGTCAGCTGCAGCGCCAGGATGAGCTCCTTCGCCGTCTTCGCCGTCAGGGTGATCAGGATGGCCGGCAGGATCATCAGAAGCACGAAGAGCGTCAGCCATGCCAGCGGGTAGAACAGCGCGAGGATCACCGCGATGCCGAACGGGATCAGCACGAAGCCCGTGTAGATCGCCCGGGACACGGCCGGTCCCGCGAGGACCGCGAGGGTCCGCTTGCCCGAGAGGCGGTCGGTCGGGATGTCGCGGATGTTGTTGACCATGAGCACGGCGCAGGCGAACAGGCCCGCCGCCACGGCGCCGAGCCACGACTCCTGGTTGGTGCGGCCGATCTGCACGAACGTGGTGCCGACGGTGGCGACCAGGCCGAAGAACACGAAGACGAAGAGCTCGCCGAGCCCGAGGTAGCCGTAGGGGCGGCGTCCGCCGGTGTAGAACCAGCCGGCCGCGATCGCCGCCGCGCCGACGATCAGGAACCACCACTGCCCCGAGAGGGCGGTGAGCACGAGGCCGGCGACGGCCGCGATCCCGAAGAAGACCAGGGCGACGGTGAGCACCTGGCGGGGCTTCGCCGCTCCGGAGCCGGTCAGCCGCGAGGGTCCGACGCGGTTGGCGTCGGTGCCGCGCACGCCGTCGGAGTAGTCGTTGGCGTAGTTGACGGCGATCTGCAGGGCGAGCGAGACGGCCAGGCAGAGCAGGGCGCGCACCCAGTGCCAGCCCTCGTCGACGACCTGGGTCGCTCCGGTGCCGATGAGCACGGGGGCGACGGCCAGCGGGAGGGTGCGGAGGCGGGCGCCGGCGATCCACTCGCGGGGACCGGCGGGCTTCACGACGACCGTTCGCGGGCTGCCCCCGGGGCGGCCGCTGGAGGACTTCTTCTTGCGACTCGTACTCGACACGGAGGGAATCCTACCCACCGGCCCGTCGACGCTCGGAGCCGGTCAGGCCTGCTCGGCGAGCACCTCGAGGGCGCGGCGGTCGGGCTTCCCGGAGGCGAGGAGGGGGATGCGGCCGACCGGCAGCACGGCCGCGGGAGCGGCGGCGCGCCCGAGGCGGTCGGCGATCAGGGCGCGCAGGTCGGTGAGCGCGGGAGCCTCCTCCGCCGTCACGACGACCGGGACCTCGCCCCACTGCTCGTCCGCCCGCCGCACGACGACCGCGTCGGGGACGGGCCCCTCGCGGAGCACGGCCTCGACGGCGTCGAGCGAGACCTTCTCCCCGCCCGACACGATCACGCGGTCGAGCCGGCCGGTCACCCGGAGGCGCCCGTCGACGATCGAGCCCGCGTCGCCCGTGCGGTACCAGCGCTTCCCGTCGAGCTCGAGGAAGGCGGAGGCGCTGCGCTCGTGGTCGATCGCGCCGTCGGCGTCGAGGTAGCCCTCCGCGAGGGTCGGCCCGCCGAGCAGCACCTGCCCGTCCTCGACGCGCATCCGCACGTCGTGGAGCGGGACGCCGTCGTAGATGCAGCCGCCCGACGTCTCGCTCGATCCGTAGGTCAGGCGGATGCGCACGCCGAGGGCGGCGGCGCGGTCCCGCAACGGCTGCGGCGTCGCCTGACCGCCGATCAGGAGGGCGTCGAACGAGCGGAGCGCCTCGGCCGCGGCCGGATCGCGCTCGGCGAGGTCCAGCAGCCGCGCGAGCTGCACGGGGACCAGCGAGGAGTAGCGCCGCTCCCCCGTCGGCATCGTCCGAGCGAGAGCGAGGAAGGCCGCCGCGTCGAAGCCGCCGGCCGGGAGGACGACCGGATCGGCCTCCGCGGTCAGCGAGCGAACGAGCACCTGCAGTCCCGCGACGTAGTGGGTCGGCAGGCAGAGCAGCCAGCGTCCCGGCCCGCCCAGCTCGGCGAGGGTCGCGGAGGCGCTGGTGAGCAGGGCCGCTGTCGAGAGCGCGACCCGCTTGGGCGGCCCCGACGAGCCCGAGGTCTCGACGACGACGGCGACGCGCTGCGGCACGACGGCATCCTCGGAGGCGGTCGCAGCGCCGGGGGCGGAGACGCGGATCGCCGGGCCGCTGCCGTCCAGGGCCGCGCGAAGAGCGAGGAGGACGGCCTCGACCGTCGCGTCGACACCGGCGAGCGGGCGGGTCACCTGCGTGCCCTCCGGCTCAGAACTGCCACGGGAACGGCGACCAGTCGGGCTCGCGCTTCTCGAGGAAGGAGTCTCGTCCCTCGACGGCCTCGTCGGTGCCGTAGGCTAGGCGCGTGGTCTCGCCCGCGAAGAGCTGCTGGCCCACGAGGCCGTCGTCCACGGCGTTGAACGCGTACTTCAGCATCCGGATGGCCGTGGGCGACTTGGTGAGGATCGTCTCGGCCCACTCCACCGCGGTCGTCTCGAGCTCGGCGTGCGGGACGACCGCGTTCACGGCGCCCATCTCGTAGGCGCGCTGCGCGGAGTACTCCCGCGCGAGGAAGAACACCTCGCGCGCGGCCTTCTGCCCGATCTGGCGGGCGAAGTACGCCGAGCCGTAGCCCGCGTCGAAGGAGCCGACGTCGGCGTCCGTCTGCTTGAAGCGCCCGTGCTCAGCGGAGGCGAGGGTGAGGTCGCAGACCACGTGCAGCGAGTGCCCGCCTCCCGCGGCCCAGCCGGGGACGGCCGCGATGACGACCTTCGGCATGAAGCGGATGAGGCGCTGCACCTCGAGGATGTGCAGGCGGCCGTTCCGCGCGGAGTCGATGCCCTCGGCGGTCTCGCCGTCGGAGTACCGGTAGCCGTCGCGGCCGCGGATCCGCTGGTCTCCCCCGGAGCAGAACGCCCAGCCCCCGTCGCGCGGGCTCGGGCCGTTGCCGGTGAGGATGACGACGCCGATGCGCGGGTTCGTCCGGGCGTCCTCGAGGGCGCGGAACAGCTCGTCGACCGTTCGCGGCCGGAACGCGTTGCGGACCTCGGGCCGGTCGAACGCGACCCGCGCGATGCGGCCGGAGCGGTCGTGGTGGTAGGTGATGTCCTCGAGTGCGTCGAAGCCGTCGACGGCCGCCCAGCGGTGGGCGTCGAACAGTTCGGAGACCTGCGTGCTCATGCCACGACCCTACTGATCCGGACTGCACGGCGACTCGACACCGCCCGGGCAGACGGAAGGGGACCCCGCTGACGCGGAGTCCCCTTCCGGTGCTCGCCCCTACTTGGCGGCGGAGGTGGTGCGGTTCTCGGCCGACACCATCCAGGCGTACTGCTCGAGGCTCTGGATGATCGCGTGGAGGAGATCCGCGCTGGTCGGGTCCTCCTCGTCCACCTGGTCGTGGACCTCGCGCATGGTGGCGGCGGTGTTCTCGAGGCGGATCGTGACCAGGTCGACGGTCTCGGCCGTGTCGATCTCGCCGTGCGGGTACTCGGGGAGGGTGGTGGTCGCGGCGACGGTGTCGCTGCGGCCGTCCGGGATCCCGTGGAGGGCGCGCATGCGCTCGGCGATGTCGTCGCTGAACTCGCGCGCGGCCTCGATGATCTCGTCGAGCTGCAGGTGGAGGTCCCGGAAGTTCTTGCCGACGACGTTCCAGTGGGCCTGCTTGCCCTGGACGTGGAGCTCGATCAGGTCGACGAGGACGATCTGGAGGCTGTCGAGCAGCTGCTTGGAGGCCTTGAAGCCCTTCTCGGCGTTCTGACGGCGGCTGGTCTTGGCACCGGAGCCCGCGGGGGCTTCGACGTGGCGTTCGAGGGTGGTGGTCATGGACCGTTCCTTTCTCTTGCAGTGCCGGGTGCGGTGTCCCGCCCCGAGTCTGGCTTCTTCGGCTGGACGGCGCCCGCACGCGCGGGGTGCGCGCGCTGGGCGGGGCCCGTGGTTGCGGGGATCAGATCGTGGCGACGGATCCGGAGTCGACGCGGTAGTTCGAGCCGTTCACGAACGAGGCGCGGTCGGAGCAGAGGAAGGCGATCACGGCTGCGACCTCCTCGGCCTCGCCCCGGCGCTTCAGCTCCATGTACGGCCGCTCCTCGTCGAGGAAGGACGAGATCGCCTCGTCGACCGAGGTGCCCCTCTGCTCGGCGCGCTTCGACATCATCGCGTCGGTCATCGGAGTGCGGATGAACGCGGGCGAGACCGTGTTCACGAGGAGGCCCTCCTGCGCGTAGGAGCGCGAGAGGCCCTTGGCGAAGGCGAGGACGCCCGCCTTCGCGGCGCAGTAGGGCAGTTCGTCGTCGTAGGGCTGCACGGCGTCCTCGGAGGCGGTGAGCACGAGCCGGCCCCAGCCTCCGGTGCGGAGGTCGGGCAGGAACTCGCGCACGAGCCGCACGGGACCGAGCAGGTCGACCTCGAGGGTGCTGGTCCAGCCCTCGTCGTCGATCTCGTGGAAGAGGCCCTGCGCCCCCGTGACTCCGGCGCACTGCACGAGGATGTCGATCGCGCCGACCGCTCCGGCCACCCGACGGTGCAGCTCGGCGAGCTGCTCCGTGCTGGTGACGTCGGCGGCGAAGGCGTGCAGGCGGCCCTCCGGAGCGTCGAGCCCGGCCGCGGCCCGGTCCAGCTCCGCCTGGTCCTTATCGGTGATCACGACGGTCGCGCCCTCGGCGAGGAGGAGCTGCGCCGTGGCCAGGCCGATGCCGGAGTCGCCTCCGGTGACGAGGGCGATGCGGCCGCTGATGCCGAGATCCATGCTGAGGTGCTCCTTGTGGGTGCGGTGCGAGGGGGTGGTACCGGTCTACGCCCCTCGGAGCCGGCCCTCAACGGGTTGCGCGGACGCCGTCGGCGGGGTTACGCGCGGCCGACCTTCTCCGGCGCCAGCTCCTCGATGGTGATGGCCGCGTTGATCAACGCGAGGTGGCTGAGCCCCTGCGGCAGGTTGCCCCAGAAGGCCAGGTCGTCGACCGCGATCATCTCGGACATGATCCCGACGTCGTTCGGGACCGTGGCGACGAGCTCGTCCATCAGGGCGACCGACTCGTCGTGCCGACCGACGCAGGCCAGGGCGGACGCGAGCCAGAACGAGCAGGCCACGAACGGGTGCTCCTCGCCCTCCATGCCGGAGTAGCGGAACAGCAGCGCACCGCGGCCGAGCTCCTTCACCAGGGCGTCGATGGTGGAGATCATCCGCTCGCCGCGCTCGTAGCCGCTCGGAGCGTGCAGGAGCACCGAGGCGTCCAGCTCCTCGCTGCCCGGGTACATCACGTAGGCGCCGAGCTCCTCGGACCAGCAGTGCTCCTCGATCCACTCGCGGATGCGGTCGCGCTCGAAGCGCCAGCGGTCGGGGCTGCCCGCGACCTGGCCGAGCTCCGCCAGGTGCACGGCCGCGTCGAGCGCCTGCCAGCAGCCCATCTTCGAGGAGGTGTAGTGCTGCTCCTCCTCCAGCTCCCACATGCCCGCATCGCGGTTGCGCCACAGGTCGCAGGTGGTGTCGGCGACGCGGGCGAGGAGCCGTCCGGTCTGGATGTCGAGGACGTTGCCCTCGTCGACGTAGATGCGGCAGATGTCGAAGAGGTCGCCGAACACGCCCAGCTGCAGCTGGCTCTGCGCTCCGTTGCCGGCGACGACCGGGCCGATGCCGGCGTAGCCCGGGACGTCGAACTCCTCCAGGACGGTCGGCATGGAGCCGTCGAGTCCGTAGAAGATGTGGAGGTCCGGGCCGTGCTCCTTGATCGTGCGGAGGAGCCAGGACAGCGCGGCGTGCGTCTCCTCGCGCAGGCCGAAGCGCACCAGCGCGTGCATCGTGTACGCGGCGTCGCGCACCCAGGCGAAGCGGTAGTCCCAGTTCTTGCCGCCGTTGGGCGACTCCGGAAGCGACGTGGTCGCGGCAGCGGCGATGGCTCCGGTGGGCGAGTAGATCAGCAGCTTGAGCGCGAGGGCGCTGCGCTGGACGGCCTCGGACCACGGGCCGTCGTAGGAGAACTCCTCCGACCAGTCCTGCCAGCTGCGGATCGTGCGGTCGATGCCGCGGTCGACGTTCTTCGCGACCGGGAAGTGCAGCGGCTCGTCGTGCGTGGCCGACACGACCAGGACGTGCCGCACGGCGTCCTTCCCCGCGGTCACCACGAAGGAGCCCGTCAGCTCGTCACCGGCACCGGAGGGCGCGTCGTCTCCGTCGGGCCCGTGCTCCTGGCCGGTGACGCCGATGGTGATGTCGCCCGCGCGGATGAGCGAGCGGCCGTCGGCGTTCTGGATCCACGGGGAGAACCGGCCGAGACCCGTTCCGGGGCGGACGGCCCACCGCATCCGCACCTCGCCGTCGACGCCGTCCACCCGGCGCGCGAGCTCGGCCCACGGGAGGCGGCCCGCGATCCCGGTGACGAGCGCATCCGTCACGCGGACGGTGCCCGACTCGGTGGTGAAGGTGGTCTCCAGGACGTTCGTGTCGCGGACGTAGGCGCGCGAGACCTCGGCGGGCTCCTCGGGGGCGAGCTCGACGCAGCCGCCGGACTCGGCGTCGATCAGGGCGGCGAAGGCGGGGGTGGAGCCGAGGTCCGGGACGGGCATCCAGTCGACGCTGCCGTCCTTCGCGATCAGGGCGACCGTGCGACCGTCTCCGATCGCGGCGTAGTCTCGCAGGGGCCTGGTCGAGCGGGGTGCAGCCATCCCCTCACCGTAGGGCGCGGGCGGTTTGCCGATTCGGGCTTGCGGGCGGACGGGCTTGCTTGTAGCGCCCGGTCAGGTCGTCGCGACTCCGCCGTACTCCTCGAGGCGGTCGGTGAACTCGCCGCGGTCCTCGTCCTGGAGGACCCCGTTCGCGTACCCGGCGAGGAACGCGCCCTGCGGGTCCGGCGAGAGGCCGACTCCGTCGAGCATGTCGGCGACCAGGCCGGTCGGATCGGCGTCGAGGTCCACGAGTCCCAGCTCGATCGCGGGCACGAGGTCGGTGGAGGAGCGCGCGGTGACGATCCAGAGCGCGGCCGAGGCCTCCTCGTCCGAGAGGTCGCCGTCGAGCTCGTAGCCCGCCTCCGACCACTCCTCGGGGGTGTCGGCCACCTCGACGTCGTCGAAGCCGAGGGGCGCGAGCGCTGCAGTGAAGCGGTCGACCGCCGCCTGCCTGTCGGCGTCGGTCGAGACGTCGGCGGCGGCGTACTCGGTCGCCGAGATGTAGTCGTAGAGGAGGGAGGGCCCGCCGTAGGCGTTCTGCGACTGCTCGTAGTACTCGTCGTCGGCCGAGGTCCACTCCTCGGGGACGGCGCCCTCGACGGCCGCGACGGCCTGCTCGGCACTCGCGCGCACGTCCTCCGCGGACGGCTGGCCGAGGATCGTCACGGCGTCGCCGTCCTGGTAGCCGGGGTAGTCGTAGAGCGGATCGGACGGGTCCCCGCTGCCGAACGGGTCGTCCGTCGGGTCGCCGAACGGCTCGGACGGAGCGCTCGTCGACGCGCTGCCGGCGGCGGAGTCGAGCGCGCCGCCCACTCCGACGGCGACGAGCGTGCCGAGCACGCCGGTATAGACGACGCCCACGAGGAGGCTCGTGCCCAGCGCGATCCAGGCGCCCCTGCCGAGCGGGCGGTGGGAGGGGACGGAGCCCTGCGTCGGGCCCGGGGCGGGCGCGGGCGACGGGCTCATCGGCATCTGGCTCATCGCACTCCTCCGGACTCCAACGGCAGCCTCGTCAGTCTGGCACCTCGGCGAGCGCTCGGAGGAGGGATCCCGGGGGCTTGCGCGCGCGTCGCCGACCTCCCGCGCGCGGGTGGCCGCCGCGTCGCCCCGGCCGGTGGACAATGGCCGGATGGACGACGTCGTGCCCGCCTCCCCGCTCCCCTCCCTCGGCGAGATCGACGCGGGACTCCGCGTCGTCGCTCTGCCGCTGCGCACCCGCTTCCGCGGCGTGGACCACCGCGAGATCGTGCTCGTGCGCGGCCCCGAGGGCTGGACCGAGTTCTCGCCCTTCCTCGAGTACGGCGCGGAGGAGTCGGCGGCGTGGCTCCGGGCGGCGATCGACTACGGCTGGAGCGAGCAGCCGGCGCCTCTGCGCGACCGCATCCCGGTGAACGCGACGATCCCGGCCGTCGCGCCGCACGAGGTCGCCGCCGTGCTCGCGAGCTACCACGGCTGCCGCACGGCGAAGGTGAAGGTCGCTGAGCGCGGCCAGACGCTGGCCGACGACGTGGCCCGGGTCGTCGAGGTCCGCCGCCTGCTCGGTCCGGAGGGCCGGATCCGCGTGGACGCGAACGGCGGCTGGAACCTCGACGAGGCCGAGCACGCCGTCCACGCCCTCGCGGAGTCCGACCTCGAGTACGTCGAGCAGCCGTGCGCGAGCGTCGACGAGCTGGCGGAGCTGCGCTACCGGGTGAAGTACATGGGCATCCCGATCGCCGCCGACGAGAGCGTCCGCAAGGCCGCCGATCCGCTCGCCGTCGCCCGGGCCGGAGCCGCGGACCTGCTGGTCGTGAAGGCCCAGCCGCTCGGCGGGACGCGCCGGGCGCTGGCGCTCGTCGCCGAGGCGGGGCTGCCGGCGGTGGTCTCGAGCGCGATCGACAGCTCGGTCGGACTCGCCATGGGCGCCGCCCTGGCCGCGGCGCTCCCCGAGCTGCCCTTCGACTGCGGGCTCGGCACCGCGTCCCTCCTCGCCGCAGACGTCACGGAGCGGCCGCTGCGGCCGGTCGACGGCGGGATCCCCGTCGGCCGCGTGGAGGTCTCGGAGGAGCTCCTCTCCCGTCACGCCGTGTCGCCGGAGCGGCTCGCCTGGTGGCGGGCGCGGCTCCGCGACTCCTACGCGCTGCTCTGATCGTCGGCGGCGGGCGCCGCGTCGGAGGAGCGGCAGAATGGGAGCGTCGGCCGCCGGTGCCCGACGCGTCCCCCACCCTCGAGCATCGGAGCCCCGTGAGCGCATCGACCGTCCCCGTCTTCCTCGACTGCGACACCGGCATCGACGACTCGCTCGCTCTGGCGTACCTCCTCCGCTCGCCTCGGGCCCGCCTCGTCGGGATCAGCACGGTCAGCGGCAACACCGACGCCCGCCGGGCCGCCGTCAACAGCCTCGGCCTGCTCGCGCTGGCCGGCCGCGACGACGTGCCGGTCGCCGTGGGGGCGCACCACTTCCTCGAGGAGGACTACGCCGGCGGATCCCCGCACGTGCACGGCGACGACGGTATCGGCGGGGTCGCGCTGCCCGAGGGCGGCGAGCCGGTCGACGAGGATCCGGCCGACCTCCTCCTCCGTCTCGCCCGCGAGCACGAGGGCGAGCTGCGGCTGGTCGCGATCGGCCCGCTGACGAATCTCGCGCTCGCCCTCCGTGCGCACCCGGAGATCGCGTCCCTCGTCCACTCGGTGACGGTGATGGGCGGGGCCGCGCTGGTCCCCGGCAACGTGACCGCCGTGGCGGAGGCCAACATCTGGCACGACCCGGCGGCCGCCGCCGAGGTCGTCGCGGCCGACTGGGACCTCACGCTCGTGCCCCTGGATGTGACCATGCGGCACCTGCTGACGGAGGAGGACCGCGCCGTCCTGCTCGCGTCGCCCGATCCCCTCGCGCAGGCCATCGGGCAGGCGCTCGACTTCTACTTCGACTTCTACGTCGGCCACTTCGGCGAGCGCACCGCTGCCATGCACGACCCCATGGCCGCCGCGATCGCCGTCGACGCCGTCGCCCTCACCTCCGCCCCGCGCGTCCACGTCACTGTCGACGCCACCCACGGCCCCGGCCGCGGCCAGACCGTCGCCGACCTCCGCGGCATCTACCGCGGCGTCCATCCCTCCGACGCCCGCACCCGCGTCGTCCTCGCCCTCGACGCTCCTTTCGCCCCCCACCTCATCGACGTCGTCACCGCCGTCTGACCCGTCCGCCGTCGCCCCCGGCGTCCACCACCGCCACTCGACAGGCACGGATCCGCCCGCAGCCCGCCCGTGCCCCCTGTCCGCGACACGCCCGCTCCGCGCACTACTCGATCAGCAGGCACCGCCCCCCGCGCGTCCATCTGCGGGAACTCGACCGGCTCGCTCCCCGCGTTCGCGCCATGGGATCTCGATACGCGCGCTGCGCGCTACTCGGTCAGCATGACCCGTCGACCGCCGTCCCCCAGGCCCTCCCGCGAAGCGGAGCCCACCCGGACCCGCCGCGAAGCGGAGCCCACCCGGACCCGACCGCGAAGCGGAGTTCGCCTGGACCTGATCGCGAAGCGGAGCCCAACGAACTCGACCGCGCAGCGGAGCCCGGCCAGACCCGACCGCGAACCGCAGGCCCCCCGCGGCGACCGCGAAGCGGAGCCGTCCTCAAAGCGTGTCCTGGTGGGCGGTCGGCGGGGCCTGGTGGGGTCGATCGCAAGGCGGAGGCGTCGGGCGTAGCGGCGCTACGTTCGTCGCCGACAACGCCGCGAGGGGCCCCACCAGGCCCCGCCGACCCGATCGCAAGGCGGAGGGGTCGGGCGTAGCGGCGCTACGTTCGTCGCCGACAACGCCGCGAGCGGCCCCGCCAGGCCCCGCCGATCACATGCCGGTGTCGAGGCCGGAGTAGGCGTGGAGTCCCTTGAAGAACACGTTGACGACGCCGAAGTTGAACATGACGGCGGCGAAGCCGACGATGGCGAGCCAGGCGGAGGGGGTGCCGCGCCAGCCGCGGGTGGCGCGGGCGTGGATGTAGCCGGCGTAGATGGTCCAGATGATGAAGGTCCAGACCTCCTTGGTGTCCCAGCCCCAGTAGCGGCCCCAGGCCTTCTCGGCCCAGACGGCGCCGGCGATGAGCGTGAAGGTCCAGAGGATGAAGCCGAGGATCGTGACGCGGTAGGCGAGGTTCTCGAGGGTGAGGGAGCTGGGCAGGGTGCGCAGGAAGCGGAGGACCGAGCGGGGGCTGTCGCCGGAGGATTCGCGGCGGGCCTGGAGGAGCTGGGTGACCGAGAGCGCGAAGCCGAGGGCGAAGAACGCGGTGCCGAGGATCGCGACGAGCACGTGGATGACCAGCCAGTAGGACTGGAGTGCCGGCGGGAGCGGGACGACGGCGACGTAGTAGTTGACGGTCGCGATGCCGAGGAGAACCAGGACGAGGCCGGTGATGAACGCTCCGAGGAAGCGGAGGTCCCAGCGCAGCTGGACGGCGAGGAAGACGCCGATGATGATGAGCGTCCCGGTCATCGAGAACTCGTACATGTTCGCCCAGGGGACGCGGCCGGCGGCGACGCCGCGGAGGACGGTCGCGCCGAGGTGCAGCACGAAGCCGAGGAGCGTGAGCGAGAACCCGATGCGCATGGTCTTCGAGCGGGCGGGGGCGCGGTAGACCTCGTCCTCGACGCGGCTGCCGATGCGGGAGAGCGTCGCGGTGCGTCCGGAGCCCGCGGCGGCGACGGTGGCCTTGCCGCTGGCCGCGCGGTCGGCGGCGGCCGCGGAGGCGACGCGCTCCGCCTCCTGGACGACCTCGATCGACTCGCCGTCGGCCAGGGAGGCGCGGCGGGCGAGGTCGATCGCGAAGAAGACGAACGCCATGGCGTAGATGCCCATGGCGGAGGAGAGGCACAGCACCGAGTACTGCGAGAGGGTCGCGATCACCTCCTCAGGGTAATCGCTCGCCGCCCCGCCCGCCCCTTCGCGCTTGCACAGACTCGGCCCCTGCCCAGCCGGGCGGCGGCTGTGGAGGGGCCTCCGGGTCGCCCGGGAGGCGGGTCAGTCGAGCGGGGCGTGCCGGTCGGCGATCGTCCGAACGGCGCGCACCAGCTGGGGGTCCTCGCCGCGGGCGAGACCCGCGTACTCGAGGAGCAGGCCCCCGTCGTCCTGGGCGGTCGCCTTCACCCACACGCGGCGCCGCGGGACGAACAGCGAGGTGAGGAGTCCGGCGAGCACGAGGATCGCGAAGAGCAGCACCCAGCCCTGGGTCGCGTCGTGGTGGATGTCGAAGGAGGCGAAGCGCTTGACGCTGTCGGTGCCGATCCGCGTCGGGTCGGCGCCCGTGTTGTCGAAGGTCACGCTGCCGAGCCCGTTCGGGAGCTCGGCCGTGTCGCCGGGCTTGAGGGTGATCGGCGCGACGCCGGTGGTGCCGCCGGTGAGCCGGGTCAGCGAGTCGGTGTTGAGCACGTAGACGGATGTGGGCACTCCCCCGTCGAGGCCGAGGTCGCCCGCGAAGACGTTCAGCGAGAGCACGGGGTACTGCAGGTCGGGGAAGATCGAGGTCGACGCCCCGGAGGCCAGCGTGTCCTGCGTCGGGTAGAAGAAGCCGGTGAGGCCCAGCTGCTCCGAGAGCCCGTCCGGGACCTTCACGACGCCGACGGAGGTCAGATTCGCGTCCTGCGGGAGGAACGGCACCGAGTCGGTGAAGATCGCCCGGCCCGAGGGGTCGCGGACCGTGATCGTCGGGGCGTAGCCGTTGCCGAGGAGGTAGACGTTCGTGCCGCCGATCGCCAGCGGGTCGTTGACCTTGATCGTGCGGTCCTCGGTGGCCCCGCCGCGCTCGGAGGTCGTGACGTTCGCGGTGAAGTCGACGGGCTGGCCGAGCGCCGACTGGTTCTGCTCCTCGTACTTCACGTCGAGGCTGTCGAGGGTCAGCTGGTACGGGTCGAGCTGGCTGCTGTCGAAGAAGCGGCCGGGGTTGAAGGAGTCGTAGGCCGCGAGGTTGTTCGCGAACCCCTGGGAGCCCTCGACCAGCACGCGCTGCCCGCTGTAGCCGAACCCGCCGCCCACTCCGACGGCGACGAGGATGCCGACCAGGGCGGAGTGGAAGACCAGGTTGCCGGTCTCGCGGAGGTAGCCGCGCTCGGCCGAGACGCTCGACCAGCGGCCGCGCGGGTCGTCGTAGCGCTCGACGCGGTAGCCCGCCCGGCGCAGGACGGAGTGGGCGGAGGCGACGGCCTCCTCCTCCGTCGCGCCCTCGACCTCGCGGACGGTGTAGCCGGCGAGGCGCTGCAGGCGTGCCGGGGTGCGCGGCGGCCGCGACCGCATGGCCTGGAAGTGGTGGCGCGTGCGCGGGACGATGCAGCCGATCAGGGAGATGAACAGCAGCAGGTAGATGCTCGAGAACCAGGCGGAGGTGTAGGTGTCGAACGCCTGCACCTTGTCGAGCAGGGGCGCGAGGTCGGGGTTGTCGACGAAGTACTGGGTCACGCCGTTGGGGTCGGAGGAGCGCTGCGGCACGAGCGATCCGGGGACCGCCGCGATCGCCAGCAGCAGCAGCAGGAACAGCGCCGTGCGCATGCTGGTGAGCTGGCGCCACATCCAGCGGAGCCAGCCGGTGAACCCGAGCGCCGGCTGCGTGACGGTGCCGTCGGAGTCGTAGTGGTCGGCGGGGCGGAAGGAGGCGTCCGTCCTCCGCTGTGCGGCCTCGTCGGGGCGGCGCGTGCTCTCCTCGGGCTCAGATCGCCGGCTGGAAGCCATCGATCACCGCCGAGAGGGATCCGTAGACGAGGGTGTTCCAGATGCCCGTGACCATCAGGACTCCGATCAGGACGAGGGCGGCGCCGCCGAGGATGTTGACCACGCGGATGTGGCGCTTCACGAAGGCGAGCGTGCTGGTCACCCAGGTGAAGCCGAAGGCGACGAGGAGGAAGGGGATGCCGAGTCCGAGGCAGTAGACCAGGGCGAGGAGGGCGCCGCGCCAGGGCGAGCCCACGCCGTAGCTGAGGGCGAGGATCGAGCTCAGCGTCGGGCCGAGGCAGGGCGTCCAGCCGACGCCGAAGACGATGCCGAGCAGCGGCGCTCCGATCAGCCCGGTGGCGGGACGGATCCCGGGCCGGAGCGTGCGCTGGAGGAACGAGAACTGGCCGATGAAGACGAGCCCCATCGCGATCACGACGAGCCCGAGGACGCGGGTGATCAGGTCGGTGTACTGGCGCAGCCAGAAGCCGACCGTGCCCGCCGCCGCACCGTAGAGGACGAACACCAGCGAGAATCCGAGCACGAAGAGGAGGACGCCCAGCACGACCCGGCGGCGTCCGCGGGCCGCACGCTCGTCGGCGTCGGTGAATCCGCCGACGTAGGCGAGGTAGCCGGGCACCAGCGGGAGCACGCAGGGCGACGCGAAGGACACGAGCCCGGCCAGGAGCGCGATCGGCACGGCCAGCAGGAGCTGACCGCTGACGACGATGTCGCCCACGCCGCTACTCCCCCTCGGCGAGCGTGTCGCCCACGAGGGTCGAGAGGATCGACGCCTCCTGGAGCTGGCCGAGGATGCGCGACGCGACGCGCCCCTCCCTGTCGAGGACGAGCGTCGTGGGCACGGCGTTCGGCGGGACGGTGCCGGTGAAGGCGAGCTGCACTGACGAGTCCGTGTCGACGATGGAGGGGTAGCCGAGCCCGAAGGTCTCGGCGAAGGCGGCCGCGGTCGGGGCCTGGTCGCGCACGTTGACGCCGACGAACGACACGCCCTTGTCGGCGAACTCCGTGTTGACGGTCTCGAGGTCCGCGGCCTCGGCGCGGCACGGGGCGCAGCTGGCGTACCAGAAGTTGACGACGACGACCTGCCCGGCGAGGTCGGCGGAGTCGATGGTGGCGCCGGTCTCGTCGGTGCCGGAGAAGACGATGGGGTCGTCCCGGTCGGCGGCGGCGATCTCGGTGACGGTGCCGTCCCCCGAGATGTAGCCCTTGTTGCTGCCGTTGCGGTACTGGTCGGCGAGCGGATCCTGGGTGCAGCCGGTCAGCGCGAGCGCGGCGACCAGCGCGAGGGCACCCGCGGCGCGGAAGCGGATCGGCCGGCGCATCAGACCGCTCCCACGTCGGTGGCCAGGCCCTGCAGGCCGGCGGCCGGGTCGGAGTAGCCGACCTCGACGAAGCCGTCCCCGCGCCGCTCGAGGGTCGTGATGCTCGAGAGCGCGCAGCGGCGCTTGCGCGGATCGTGGAAGAGGCGCTCGCCGGCGAGGGCGCGGTGGACCGTCCAGATGGGGAGCTGGTGGCTGACGATCGCGGCGTCGCCCTCCTCCGTGCTCTCCCACGCCGACTCGATCGCCGCGTACATCCGCGCCGAGATGGAGAGGTACGGCTCGCCCCAGCTGGGCTCGAAGGGGTTGCGGAGCCAGGGCCAGTGCTTGGGGTTCCGCAGGGCGGAGCTGCGTGCGGCGAGGGACTTCCCCTCGAAGCGGTTGCTCGGCTCGATCACCCGCTCGTCGGTGCGGATCTCGAGCTCGAACGCCTGCGAGATCGGCTGCGCGGACTCCTGCGTGCGCTGGAGCGGCGAGGCGATCAGCGCGGTGACGTGGCGCTTGCGCTCGAGCAGGTCGTCCGCCGCGGAGCGCGCCATGCGATGGCCCAGGTCCGAGAGCCGGAAGTTCGGGAGTCGCCCGTAGAGGACCCGGTCGGGGTTGAACACCTCGCCGTGCCGCACGAGATGGATCTGATCGGCAACCACGAGCGTCAAGTGTACGGAACGCGGCGTGGGGGAACGCCGGGAAAGGGTCGCCTGAGCCGGACCTGAGCGGAGCCTCAGCGGCGCGCCGAGACCGCCGCCGAGAGCCGGCGCACGAGCGGGCCGGGCAGGTGCCGCACCACCGCCATCGGGACCCCGAAGCGAACCGACGGCACCGAGACGACGGAGCCTCGCGCGACGTCGCGGAGGAACTCCTCCACCACTGCGTCCGCATCGAGCCAGAGGAAGGAGGGGATGGAGGAGGTGTCCATCGCCGCCCGCTCGTGGAACTCGGTGCGCACCCAGCCCGGGCAGAGCGCGGCCGAGCGGACGCCGGTGCCGCGCAGCTCGACGGCCAGCGACTGCGCGAAGGCGGTCGCCCACGCCTTCACCGCGGAGTAGGGGCCGAGGTGCACGAAGCCCGCGACGCTCGACACCGTGAGGATCGCGCCGCGGCCGCGGGTGGTCATCGCCTCCGCCGCCGCACCCGAGAGCACGGCGACCGAGCGCACCATCACCTCGAAGGCGTGGTCCTGGGCGGCGACGTCCGGCTCGGCGAAGGTCCCGTCGATCCCGAAGCCGGCGTTGTTGACGAGGACGCGGACCGGTCGGGCCGGATCGACGAGCCGCGCGCGCACGCGCTCGACCTGCTCGCGGTCGCCGAGGTCCGCGGGCAGGACCTCGACCGCCGCGGCGCCGAGGCCGCGCAGTCCGGCCGCCGCCTCCTGGAGGCGCTGCTCGCTGCGGGCGACGAGGACGAGTCTCCAGCCGCGGCGCGCGAACGCCCGGGCGAAGGCGAGGCCGATGCCGGAGGACGCGCCGGTGATCAGTGCGGTGCTCATGCGCGCAGGAGGGCGGCGAGGCCGTCCTCGCTCACGACGGGGATCCCGTAGTCGCGGGCCTTCCTCGCCTTGCCGGACAGGGAGTCGGGATCGGCGGCGACGACCAGCTTGACCTTCTTCGTCACTCCGGGGTGGGCGATCAGCCCGCAGTCCTCGAGGACGGTCGTCCACTCCTGGCGGGTCCGGCGCATCTCCCCGGTCAGGACGACGAGGTCGCCCGGCTCGAGCGAGAAGCGGTCGACGACGGGCGCGGGCTGTTCGACGGCGTCCCGCGGCTCCGTGGCCGCGACGAGCCGCTCGTGATCGATGCCGAGCAGATCGGCGACAGTCGCGAGGTCCATCAGCTCGTCGTCGGCGAGGACGCCGTCCGACCAGGCGACCGCGGTCAGGTCGTCGAAGTAGCGGTCGTGGAGGACGCGCACGACCGCACGACCGATTCCGAGGTCGTCGGCCGCGGTGACCAGTTCGCGCTCCTCGTGCGCTGAGATGACGCGGTCCAGGAGGCAGCGGTCCAGGAGGGCGAGGTACTCGCCGTGCTCCACGGGTCCGGAGTGGTCGGGCATCCGCTGGACGACGCGCTCCAGGAAGGAGGCGGGAGCCACGGCGGTCGCGGGTCGGGGCGTCCACAGTGTGCGCCTCCGCGGAACGGGAGGCCAGCCGTAGGCGAGTGCCTCTCTCAGGTGATCGTCCCAGGGGTCGCGACCACCGGAGACGGCGATGTACTCCGCGAGCAGGCGGCCCGTGGCGGTCGCATCGACGACCGCTCGGTGAGCGTTCTCCAGCGGGATATCGAAAGCGGCGCAGCAGTCGGCGAGCGAGCGCCCCGCACCCGGCAGGAACTCGCGTGCGAGCTGCATCGTGCACAGCAGCATCTCGCTCGAGAGTGTCGTCTCGACGCCGAGTCGGGCCAGTTCCGCTGTCAGGAACCGCCGCTCGAAGCTCGCGTTGTGGGCGACGACCACCCGACCGTCGAGATGTGCCAGCAGATCGGAGGCGATCGCGGCGAAGGACGGTGCGTCGAGTATCTCGCGCGCCGAGATGCCGTGGATCCTCTGCGCACCGAGATCGCGGTCCGGGTTCACGAGCGTCTCGAACGCCACCTCGAAGCGCCCCTCCGCATCGAGATGGACGACAGCGACCTCGATGACGCGGTCGCCCCGCTCGGGACGGACCCCCGTCGTCTCGAAGTCGATGACCGCGAATCCCGGTCCCGCCATGGCACATCCCCCTCGGATCCTCTCGAGCCGCGCGCTCGCTCCGCGATGCTAGCCCGACGCCGGAGCACGCAGGGGGACCGACTGCACCCCCTTTCGTGCTGCGCCGGAGGCCGCGGGCCGGCGCGTGCTCCTGCTCCGCGCCCGCCCGGCGGCCCCCGAGTAGACTCCCCTACCGTGACCGACGAGACCCGCCTCCCCCGAACCACTGTCAAGAAGCTCGCCGCGCTCGAGGACGGACCCGTCCGCGTGTCCGGCTGGGTCGAGACCGTGCGCGACCAGAAGAAGGTGCAGTTCGTCGTCCTGCGCGACGAGTCCGGTGCCGTGCAGCTGGTGAACCCGGCCGTGCGCGAGGCCGTCGAGGGCGACGACGCGTCGGCTGCGCGCCTCGCGATCACCGAGGAGATCTCCGGCCTCGCCCAGGGCTCCTTCATCACCGTCACCGGCGCGCTCAAGCACGACGAGCGCGTGAAGCTCGGCGGCATCGAGGTCAAGCTCGAGACGCTCGAGGTCGTCGCCGCGTCGATCCCGGAGGCGCCGATCGCGCCCGACTCCGGCATCGACAAGCGCATGGACTGGCGCTTCCTCGACCTGCGCCGTCCCGAGCAGAACCTCATCGCCCGTGTGCAGACCACGTTCGAGCACGCGCTGCGCACGTACTGGATCGAGCACGACTTCATCGAGATCCACACCCCGAAGCTCATGGCGAGCGCCTCGGAGTCGCGGGCCGAGCTCTTCGAGGTCGAGTACTTCGAGACGAAGGCCTACCTGGCGCAGAGCCCCCAGTTCTTCAAGCAGATGGCGCAGCCCGCCGGGTTCGGCAAGGTCTTCGAGGTCGGCCCCGCCTTCCGCGCCGACCCGAGCTTCACCTCGCGTCACGCGACCGAGTTCACGAGCGTCGACGCCGAGGTCTCCTGGATCGACTCGCACGAGGACGTCATGGAGCTGCACGAGCAGCTGATGGTCGCCGGCCTCACCGCCGTCGTCGACAAGCACGGCGCCGAGGTGAAGGCGCTCTTCGACATCGACCTGACCGTCCCGACCACGCCGTTCCCGCGCATCCCGCTCGCCGAGGCCAAGCGCATCGTCGCCGAGCGCGGCTACGAGGTGCCCCGCGCCGACGACGACATGGACCCCGAGGGCGAGCGCCGCATCGCGGCCTACGTGCAGGAGGAGTTCGGGCACGACTTCGTGTTCCTCACCGACTACGCGTCGAGCATCCGGCCGTTCTACCACATGCGCCGCGAGGGCGACGGGACGATCACCAACAGCTACGACCTCATCTACAACGGCGTCGAGATCTCGACCGGAGCGCAGCGCGAGCACCGCGTCGACGTCCTCGTCGAGCAGGCCCGCGAGAAGGGCCTCGACCCGGAGGAGCTCGAGTTCTACCTCGACTTCTTCCGCTACGGCGTCCCGCCGCACGGCGGCTTCGGCATGGGCCTCTCGCGCGTGATCATGCTGATGCTGAACCAGGCGAACCTCCGCGAGGTCACCTACCTGTTCCGCGGCCCGACCCGCCTGCTGCCCTAGACGCGGATCCCGGTCGCGGGAACCCCGGACCATCGAGACCGCCGCGGACGGCGGGTCCCCTCGACGGGACGGGGTTCCCTCGCGCAAGCGTCTAGGGAGCCGGCAGCACCACGAGGTCGAGGTAGTCGGCCAGGCACGCCACCATGTCCACCGCGTCGCGCTCGAGCAGCCACTGCAGCTGCACGCCGTCCCAGAGCGCGATGAGCGACGCCGCCACCCGCTCCGGGTCGGACCCCTCGCGCAGGCGCCCGGCGGCCTGGAGCTCGCGCAGCTCGGCCGCGTACTCGCTGCGGAGGCGGCGGAACCGCGCGGCGAAGAAGTCGCGCCCCGGATGCTCCTGCGTCGTCGACTCGCCGCAGAGCACGGCGTACAGCTCGATCACTCCCGGCGCCGTCTCGTTGTAGCGGGTCTGCCGCAGGATGCCGGCGACCAGCCCCTCCTCCGGGTCCGGCGGCGAGGAACCGTCGCCCGTGATCAGGTCGCGGTGCTCGAGGACCGCGAAGAGCAGGTCGGTCTTCGACGGGAAGTAGTGCAGGAGGCTCGTCTGGCTGAGCCCGACGCGGTCGGCGACCTCCTGGAGGGAGCCGCGGGCGTAGCCCCGTGCGGCGAAGACCTGGTGGGCGGCCTCGATGATGGCGCGGCGGCGCTCGGCCGACTTCGCGTACGGGCCGCGTCGCCTCGTCGCCTCCGCCATCGACCCCTCCTCCGCACTGGAGGCGCCTCGCCGTGCCCCTCGAACGGCCAGCGTAGCGGCGGCGGAGGAGCAGTGCCGCCAATTTCGAGTACCTACTCGAATTCGTGGTAGCGTCCCGATCATCGCCGGGTGAGACTCCCCGGCTCTCCACCACGACGAAGTGAGGGAAGATGCATCCGTTCACCCGGAGACAGCTCATCGCCGCCGGTCTCGGCACCGCGGCACTCGGGAGCCTGACGGCCTGCGCGACACCGGGCACCGTCTCGGTCAACACGGCGCCGACGATCGCGCCGGCCACCGGCCCGGTCCGCCTGCAGTACTGGGGCTGGCTGAAGGACCTGCAGAAGGTCTGCGACGTCTGGAACGCCTCGCACCCCGAGATCCAGGTCGAGGCCGTCTGGATCCCCGGCGGCAACGCGGGCGGGTACCAGAAGCTCTACTCGGCCCTCGCCGCGGGCGGCGGGCCGGACCTCGGCCAGGTCGAGATCCGCTCCGTCCCCGAGTTCATGCTCGTCAACGGCCTGGTCGACCTCACCCGGTACGGCGTCGAGCAGTACCGCGACCTGTACGACCCCACGCTCTGGGGCCAGGTCAGCTACACCGGCGGCGTCTACGGCATCCCGCAGGACAGCGGCCCGATGGCGCTCTTCTACCAGCCCGAGGTGTTCGGGAAGGTGGGTGCGGAGCCGCCGACGACCTGGGACGACTGGGCTGCGGTGGCGACGGAGCTGCGCGGAGCCGGCTCCTACATCGACTGCTTCCCCCTCGCCGACGCCTCGGTCTTCGCCGCGTTCGCGACGCAGGCCGGCGCGCAGTGGCTGCGCCCGGAGGAGGACGGCTGGGTCATCGACATGACCGACGACGCCACGACGCGCGTCGCCTCCTTCTTCGACACGGCCATCGACCAGGATCTGGTGCAGACCGGCTACGGCGCCTACTCCCCCGCGTGGTTCGCGGCCGCGGCGAAGGGCGGCATCGCCTCCTGCGCCACCGGCAGCTGGGGCGACGCCCTGATCGAGGGGGTCAGCGGAGGCGCGGGCAAGTGGCGCGCGGCTCCCATGCCCGTCTGGGGCGACACCGGCTTCGGCTCGAGCTTCCTCGGCGGATCGACCGCGGCGGTGTTCTCGAGCAGCAAGCACCCGGAGGAGGCGATCGAGTTCGCCGTCTGGATGACCACCACGCAGGAGGGCATCGACGCAATGATCGCCAACAGCGGCATCGGCTGGTCTCCCGCCGTCGGCGAGATCGGCACGGCCCGCAAGGGTCCGAGCGACTTCTTCAGCGGGCAGAACTACAACGAGGACGTCCTCGTGCCCGCATCGACGGAGCAGAACCCGGACTGGTCCTGGTGGCCCGTCACGCAGCAGTCCTTCAACATCCTCAGCGACGGCTTCCGGAAGAAGGCGTCCGGGCTCTCGCTCGTGGACGCGGTCGCCGAGGCGGAGCAGCAGATCATCACGGTCTTCGAGAACAAGGGCCTGAGCATCAGGAGGGCCTCCGCATGACCACCACGACCTCCCCCGCCGCCGCCGCGGTCGCGGCCACCACGCGGACGCCGGGCGCGCCCCGGCGCAGCCGCGCGGTCGCCCGCGCACCATGGATCCTCCTCGGACCCTTCCTGGCCCTGTTCGTCCTCACGTTCATCGTCCCGATCGTCGTCGCCGTCGGCTCCAGCTTCACGAAGGTGACGCGCTCCGGCCTCTTCGGCGAGGCCGGGGTCACCAGCGGGTTCGCGGGCTTCGACAACTACGCGCAGGCCCTCGCCGACGGCAACTTCATCGCCTCCATCGGGCGGATGTTCCTCTTCGGCATCGTCCAGGTGCCGGTGATGATCGCCCTCTGCACCGTCCTCGCGCTGATGCTCGAGTCGGCGTCGGCGAAGTTCCCCGGCTTCTTCCGTGCGGCCTACTTCCTACCCTACGGAGTGCCCGGAGTGATCGCGACGATCCTGTGGTCGTTCCTCTACGTGCCCGGCCTCAGCCCGCTCATCGACGCGGCGAACGTGGTCGGGCTCCAGCCCGACTTCCTCGGTGCGGACACGGTGCTCTGGTCGATCGCGAACATCTCGCTCTGGAGCTACACCGGCTACAACATGCTGATCATCGTCGCCCAGCTCAAGGCGATCCCGGTCGAGCTCTACGAGGCGGCGAAGGTCGACGGCGCCTCCACCTGGCGCGTCGCCCGCAGCATCCAGCTGCCGCTCATCCGCCCCGCGCTGGTGCTGACGACGATCTTCTCGATCATCGGAACGCTCCAGCTGTTCGCCGAGGCGCAGGTGCTGAAGACGGTCGCTCCGGCGATCGACAGCCAGTACACGCCGAACCTCAGCGCGTACACCACGGCCTTCGCCTACAACGACTACAACGTCGCCGCCGCCCAGGCTGTCCTGATCGCACTGGTCGCGTTCCTGCTCTCCTTCACGTTCCTCTCGATCTCGAACAGGAGGTCGTCATGAGCCGCACCGAGACCCCGACGACCACGACCACCGGAGTCGTCACCGCCGACCGCCCCGTGAAAGCCGGACGCGGGCCCGACCGCTCGGCCGGCCGCAACCGCGCCTCGACCATCATCGTCACCGCGATCCTCGTCGTCGTGGCGGTCTACTTCCTCATCCCCGTCTACTGGGTCGTCGTCGCGGCGACCAAGACCACCGAGGACCTCTTCGCCACCTACGGCTTCTGGTTCGCCCCGACGTTCGCGCTCTGGGACAACCTGACGCAGGTGCTGACCTACGGCGACGGCATCTTCGTCCGCTGGTTCCTCAACTCCGTCCTCTATGCCGGAGTGGGCGCCCTGCTCGCGACCTACCTCGCCGCGGCGGGCGGCTACGCGCTGGCCAAGTACGAGTTCCGCGGCAGCAGGCTCGTGTTCGGGACGATCCTCGCGGGCGTCCTGGTGCCGGGCACCGCGACCGCTCTGCCGCTGTTCCTGCTCTTCAGCCAGATGGGCATCGCGAACACCTACTGGAGCGTGCTGATCCCCTCGCTCGTCTCGCCGTTCGGGCTGTTCCTCTGCCGGATCTACGCTCAGGCGACGGTGGACACCGCGATCATCGAGGCGGCGCGCATCGACGGCGCCGGGGAGCTGCGGATCTTCCACACGCTCGGGCTGCGCATCCTGACTCCCGCGCTGGTCACCGTGTTCCTCTTCCAGCTGGTCGGGATCTGGAACAACTACTTCCTGCCCCTGGTGATGCTCTCGGACACGAACCTGTTCCCGATCACACTGGGACTGAACAACTGGCTCGGACAGGTCGACCGCCTGCCCGAGTTCTACGAGCTGACGACCGGCGGCGTCCTGCTGTCGATCATCCCGCTCGCCATCGCCATGATCGTGCTGCAGCGCTTCTGGCGCGGCGGCCTGACGGAAGGCTCCGTGAAGTGACGACTCCCCCGACGACCCCCCACTACCTGACGGACACCGGACCGGGCTCCGGCCGCCGCCGGGCTCCCCGCTCGTGGCTGCACACCGATGCCCCTGCGCTCCCGCTGGACGGGGAGTGGCGCTTCCGCCTGCTCCCCGCCGCTCCGGGGACCCCGGGCGGCGCCGGCGTGCTGCCGGAGGGCGAGGGCGTGGACGCCGTCGGGGACGAGTCGTTCGACGACTCCGGCTGGGACCTGATGCCGGTGCCCTCGCACTGGGTGCTGCAGGGCGACGGGCGCTACGGACTGCCGGCCTACACGAACGTGCAGTTCCCGTTCCCGACCGAGCCGCCGTTCGTGCCGGACGCGAACCCGACGGGCGACTACCGCCGCACCGTCGTGGTACCGGAGGAGTGGGAGTCCGCCGAGGCGGTCGTCCTGCGCTTCGACGGGGTCGAGTCCCGCTACCGCGTCTGGGTCAACGGCGTCGAGATCGGGATCGGCTCCGGCAGCCGGCTCGCGCAGGAGTTCGACGTCACCGGCGTCGTCCGCCCGGGCGAGAACCTCGTCGTGGTCCGCGTGCACCAGTGGTCGGCCTCGAGCTACGTGGAGGACCAGGACCAGTGGTGGCTGCCGGGGATCTTCCGCTCGGTGCACCTGCTCGCGCGCCCCGTCGGCGGGATCGAGGACGTGTGGCTGCGCTCCTCCTTCGCCGGCGGCACGGGCCGCATCGAGGCGGAGGTGACCGCCGCGGCCGACGCGTTCCCGCTGACGCTGCGCGTGCCCGGGCTCGGGATCGAGACGGTCTGGGCCTCGGCGGAGGAGATCGCCGCGATCGAGGTCCCCGAGGTCGAGCCGTGGTCGGCGGAGGCTCCGCGCCTCTACGACGCGACGCTCGCCTCCGCCGGCGAGACGGTCTCGCTGCGGCTCGGCTTCCGCACGGTCGAGATCCGCGGCGACCGCTTCCTGGTCAACGGCGAGCGCGTCGTCTTCCATGGAGTCAACCGCCACGAGACGCACCC
The DNA here is from genome assembly GCF_002931775.1 of Rathayibacter sp. AY1F4. Classification (NCBI taxonomy): domain Bacteria; kingdom Bacillati; phylum Actinomycetota; class Actinomycetes; order Micrococcales; family Microbacteriaceae; genus Rathayibacter; species Rathayibacter sp. AY1F4. The sequence continues at coordinate 12,677 of NZ_PSVE01000012.1, read as the reverse complement.
CGACCGCGGTCGAGCGTTCGACGAGGACTCCGCCCGCGAGGACCTCGCGATGATGAAGCGCTTCAACGTGAACGCCATCCGCACCAGCCACTACCCGCCGCATCCCCGTCTGCTCGATCTCGCCGACGAGCTCGGCTTCTGGGTGGTCCTCGAATGCGATCTCGAGACCCACGGCTTCGAGCGGGTCGGCTGGGCGGGCAACCCCAGCGACGACCCCGCCTGGCGCGAGGCCTACCTCGACCGCATCGAGCGGACCGTCGAGCGCGACAAGAACCACCCGAGCATCGTGCTCTGGTCCCTCGGCAACGAGGCGGGCACCGGCGCGAACCTCGCCGCGATGTCCGCCTGGGTGCACGGGCGCGACCCGGAGCGCCCCGTCCACTACGAGGGCGACTACACCGGGGCGTACACCGACGTCTACTCGCGGATGTACTCCTCGATCCCCGAGACCGAGCGGATCGGCACCGACGGCTCGCTCACTCCGCTGCTCGGCTGCTCCCCCGGCGAGTCCGCTCGGCAGCGCTCCAAGCCTTTCCTGCTCTGCGAGTACGTGCACGCGATGGGCAACGGCCCGGGAGCGATCGACCAGTACGAGGACCTCGTCGACCGCTTCCCGCGGCTGCACGGCGGCTTCGTCTGGGAGTGGCGCGACCACGGCCTGCGGGCGCGCACGCCGGAGGGCGTCGAGTACTACGCGTACGGCGGCGACTTCGGCGAGGTGGTGCACGACGGCAACTTCGTGATGGACGGCATGGTGCTCTCCGACGGCACGCCCAGCCCGGGCCTCTTCGAGTGGAAGCAGATCGTCGCTCCGGTGCGCCTCACGGTCCGCGGCGACGGCGTCGTCATCGAGAACCGCCGGCACGACGCCTCCACCGCCGATCTGCGCTTCGCGTGGCGGGTCGAGCGGGACGGGCGGGTCACCGCGGAGGGAGTGCTCGACGCCCCGGTCATCGCGGCCGGCGACGCCGTGCACGTGGAGCTCCCCCCGCTCGAGGTGCGCCCCGGCGGCGAGACCTGGCTCACCGTCGACGCGGTCCTCGACGCCTCGACCGCCTGGGCGGAGGAGGGCCACGTGCTCTCCACCGGTCAGCACCTCCTCGCCGTGCCGTCGGCGGTGCCCGCGTGGACCCGCGCCGTCCGCGCCGCTCCGCCCCTCGAGGGCGGCGCGCTCGGAGTCGCGCGGTTCCGCGAGGGCCGGCTCGCCTCCCTCGCCGGCCTGCCCGTCGACGGACCGCGCGCCGAGCTCTGGCGCGCCCCGACCGACAACGACGAGGGCGCGGGCTTCCCCGGCTACGTCACCGGCGACCCGTACGACGGCGACGGCCGCGGGATGCCGGCCCCCTCCTCCGCCGCCCGCTGGCGCGAGGCCGGACTCGACCGCCTGGTCGGCCGCGTGCAGGAGGTGGACGCCTCCGCCGGGCTCCGCCGCGTGACCCGCTTCTCGGCCGCGGACCTCGATGCGGGACTCCTGATGGAGGAGCGCTGGAGCGTCGACGGGGAGAGCACGGTCCTCCGCGTCGACCTCGTGCCGACCCGGGGCTGGGACTCCGTCTGGCCGCGGCTGGGCATCCGGATCGACCTGCCCGCGTCGATCGACGGCGCGGAGTGGTTCGGCACCGGCCCGCTCGAGTCCTACCCCGACAGCCTCCGGGCCGCGCGGGTGGGGCGCTTCACGGCGGACATGGACCGGCTGACGACTCCGTACGCCCGCCCGCAGGAGAGCGGTCACCGCAGCAGCGTGCGCGAGCTGACGCTGACGGAGGCGGGCTCGCCCCGGCTCCGCATCGAAGCCGCGCGCGACCTGCACGGGCGCCTCCCCGGCTTCACCCTGGCGCGGCACACGCCGCAGGAGATCACGGCCGCCGCGCACCCGCACGAGCTGCCGGAGTCGGAGCGCGCGGTCCTCGTGATCGACGCCGCCCAGCACGGCCTGGGCTCCCGTGCGTGCGGTCCGGACGTGTGGCCCGACTTCCAGCTGCGGCCGGAGGCGCGGACGATCCTCCTCCGCTTCACCGCGGCCGGCTGAGCGCCGGGAGAGGACGAGGGAAGGCCCGCGGGATCGCGTCCCGCGGGCCTTCCCTCGTCCTCGGGACGCGTCAGTCGCTCTGCGTGCGCGGCAGCGGTCCGCCGATGAAGAGGTCCGTGTTCATGCGCCGGCGGCGCATCACGACCAGGACGGCCGCGCAGGCGACGAGCGACGCGGCGACCGCACCGCCGCCGATCATCAGCGCGGTGGTCGGCGTGATGCCGGCCGGTCCCGCCGAGGCGGCCGTGCTGAGGAAGGCGGTGCGCGCGGCGCTGATCGCGGTGCCGCAGACCTGCTGCGCCTCCCACGGTGCGGCCGTGGTGTCGCTGTCGCGGTAGGAGACGGTCACGGCTGCCGTGCGGTGCGACTCGCGACCGAAGGCGACGACGCAGTAGACGGAGGGGTCGGGGTCGGCGACGACCGCGTCGCCCAGCGCCAGCTCGGCCCAGCCGATGGAGTCGGACTGCACGGCGACGTCGCCGGCGGCCAGGTCGGCGCGGGCTCCGGAGGTCTCGAAGGCGCCCACGGCGACCTCCTCGTCGGCGTCGAAGCCCCAGACGGCGCCGCGGGGCGCCTCGGTGCTGCCGTCGCCGAGCTCGCGCGGCTCGAGCAGGAGGCCGTTGCCGGTGGAGGGCGCGAGCCGGAAGACGACCTTGGCGGCGGAGCCCTGGTCGCCCGTGAGGTCGACCGTGAAGGCGCCCGACTTGGTGATCAGCGCGGTCGGCACGGTCGCGGTGCCGCTCCCCGCCTCGAGGGTCAGCGGGGTCTTGGTGCCGTTCGGGTCGCGGAGGACCGCCGAGACCGCCTCATCGCTCGCGAAGCCGGTGTACGAGAAGCCGACGCCGTAGAACCGGGCGAGCTCGACGGTGAGCGCCTCCGGCTGGACGGCGAGCTCGCGGGTGAGGAAGACGTCCGCGGTCGCCGCACCGGCCGCCGGCTTCGCGCCCTCGGTCGAGGTGCCGAGCTCGGTGCGTCCGGGGGCCGACGCCGCCGGAGTGACGGCGCCCGCACCGGAGGAGCCGGCGGTGCCGGAGGTGGTGGTGCCGGAGGTGGTGCCGCCGCCGGAGCCGGAGCCGCCGGAGGACGATCCGCCGCCGGTGGAGGGCTGACCGCCGCCGGAGCCGCCCTGCTGGCCGCCGCCGGTCGAGCCGCCGCCGGTCGATCCACCGCCGGTGGAGGGCTGGCTCGGCTGCTGGGGCGCGGGGTCGACCGGTGCCGGATCGACCGGCGCGGGGTCCACGGGCGCGGGGTCGACGGGCGCGGGCTGCTCGGGTTCTGCCGGCTCCTCGGGCACTCCGGGAACGGAGGGCTCCTCGGGGACGCCGGGAACGGGGTCGGAGCCGCCGTCGCCCGGCTGCTCGGGATCCTCCGGCACCCCGGGGATGGTCGTCGCGGCCGGCTGCTCGACCGTGGTCGAGACCGTCGAGGCGGAGGGTGCCGCGACGGCCGCTCCGGGGAGGGCCAGGCCGAGCACGAGCGCCGCGAGAGCGGCGGCGGGCAGGGCGAGTCGGCGGGATGACGGCATGGCGGTTCCTTCCTCCACGGGCGACGATCTGCGTCCGCGCACGGAGGAGCGCACTCCCCCCTCACGAGGGTAAGGGCGAGAGGCGAGCTATCGCGAGCCGCCCTGTCCCCCGTCAGAGGGACGTCGCGGTCGTGCTTCCGTCCGGACGGCCCGGTCGAAGCTCACCCGCGATCGAGGAGGGCCCGCCGGAGCCGCGCGGGATCGACCCGCCAGAAGGTGTGCACGCGCCCGTCGATCAGCACCACCGGGATCTCCTCGACGAAGCGCTCGTGCAGCTCGGGATCGTCGAGGATCGACACCTCCGAGACGGCGACCGACACCTCGCCGCCCAGATCGGCGACCACCTGCTCGACCACGGTCCGCGCGTCGTCGCAGAGATGACAGCCCGGCTTGCCCACGAGCGTCAGCTCCACGTCCACCATGCGGTCAGTGTACGGCGGCCCCGGCGACGGGCGCCGAGACGGCGAGCGCCGCCGGGATCATCTCCCGAACGCAGACGAGCGCCCGACCCCGGAAGGGCGGACGCTCGAGTGGGAAGAGGCGCGAGCCTACTTCTTGTTGCGACGCTGGTGGCGAGTCTTGCGAAGCAGCTTGCGGTGCTTCTTCTTCGCCATACGCTTGCGACGCTTCTTGATGACAGAACCCACGAAGACCTCACAACGTTCAGGGGGTCGACCGCCCGACGGGCGGCCGCTTACGAAAAACTGGCTCCCGCGAGCTTACACGACCCGGGGCTCCACCGTTTCCGGCTCCTCGGCGCCCCTCACTTGCGGATGCGCAGCGCCTCCGCCACCTTCGTCGCTCCCTCGCTGACGCCCCGCTGGATGTCCTGCACCACGGTGCTGACCTGGTGGGTGCGCTCGGCGAGCGCCCGGCCCAGCGACTCCGCCCGGGCCGCGGTCGGAGCGTCGAGCAGGGCGCCGGCCGCCTCGTCCTCGGCGAGGAAGGGCAGCAGCCAGTCCTCGACCTCCGCCAGCGGCGCGTACTCGAGCGCGTAGAAGCGGTGCTGTCCGCTCTCGCGCACCGTGACGAGGCCGGTCTCGCGCAGCACCTTGAGGTGCTTGGAGACGGTCGGCTGGCTCAGCTCGAGGCGCGCCACGATCCGCGACACGCTCATGCCCTCGGCCGAGCCGTCCCGCCGCTGCTCGAGCAGCAGGGCGAGGATGTCCCGGCGGGTCCCGTCCGCGATCACCCCGAAGATGTCAGCCATGCGCCCAGGCTAGTCAGCGCCCCGGGGGCCCGGCACCGAGCGGGTAGCATGGCCGCGATCGAGTGGAGGATCCGCCGTGGTGGTTCGGCAGCAGTTCCGCAGCCCCGTGGGCGTCTCGCCCGTCTCCCCCTGGTCGGGGTTCGAGCGGGCCCGCGACCTCATCGACGACTTCGCCGGACGCTCGCCGTCCCGCTTCGCGATCCTCATCTTCTCGGCGCTCGTGCTCGTCTTCACCCTGCTGTTCTCGCTGCCGGTGTCGAGCACCACGGGCACCGTCACTCCGCTGCACGACGCCTTCTTCACCGCGATGTCGGTGATCTGCGTGACCGGCCTCGCGACGGTCGACATGGCGACGCACTGGTCGGCGTTCGGCCACTCGATCATCTTCGTCGGCGTGAACATCGGCGCTCTGGGAGTGCTGACTCTCGCCTCGATCATGGGCCTGGCGATCTCGCGCCGCCTCGGGCTCCGGGCGAAGCTCATGGTCGCCAGCGACTCGAACCCGCTGCGGATCCACTCCGGCCCCGTCGCCGAGGGCCAGGCCGTGCGCCTGGGCGAGATCGGCGGACTGCTCGCCACCGTCGCGATCAGCGCCGCCGCGATCGAGATCATCGTCGCGCTCCTGCTGTTCCCGCGGATGCTGATCGACGGGATCCCGATCGGCGAGGCCGTCTGGCACTCCTTCTACTACTCCGCGATGGCGTTCACGAACACCGGCTTCGCCCCGAACGCCGCGGGCCTCACCCCGTTCGAGGACGACTACTGGTTCCTCGGCATCCTGATGCTCGGCGTCTTCCTCGGCTCGATCGGCTTCCCCGTCATCTACGCCTTCTCCCGCGGCTGGCGGCGCCCGCGCAAGTGGTCGGTGCACGTGAAGCTGACGCTGGTCACCTCCGTGATCCTGCTCGTCGCCGGGGCAGTCCTCTACATCGTGCTCGAGTTCGACAATCCGAGGACCTTCGGCAGCCTCGATGCGGGAGACACCGTCTTCCAGTCCTTCTTCCTCTCGACGATGACGCGGTCGGGCGGCTTCTCGACGATCTCGATCCCCGACCTCAACGGCTCGAGCCTGCTCGTGACGGACATGCTGATGTTCATCGGCGGAGGATCGGCCTCCACGGCCGGCGGGATCAAGGTCACGACCCTCGCGATCCTGTTCCTGGCCGCCTTCGCCGAGGCCCGCGGCAACAACGACATGGAGGCGTTCGGCCGCCGGATCCCGAACGACGTCCTGCGCCTGGCCGTCTCGGTCGTGCTGTGGGGCGCGACGACGGTCGCCGTGTCGAGCGTCCTGATCCTGCACATCACCAAGGCCTCGCTCGACCACGTGCTCTTCGACGTGATCTCGGCCTTCGCGACCTCCGGGCTCTCGACGGGGCTCACCGCGGAGCTGCCGCCGTCCGGGGTCTACATCCTGGCGCTGACGATGTTCATGGGCCGCGTTGGTACCGTGACTCTCGCCGCCGCGCTCGCCGCGAGCCAGCGGAGGCAGTTGTTCAGACGACCGGAAGAGAGGCCCATCGTTGGTTGACCGCATCAGGTACGACGCCCCGGTGCTGGTGATCGGCCTCGGGCGCTTCGGAGCCGCCACGGCCGGCCAGCTCGACCGCCTCGACCGCGAGGTCCTCGCCATCGACGCCGACGCCGGTCTCGTGCAGAAGTGGTCGGAGCGGGTCACCCACGCGGTGCAGGCCGACGCCCGCTCGCTCGACGCCCTCGCGCAGATCGGCGCGCAGGACTTCCAGGTCGCCGTCGTCGCGGTCGGCTCCTCCATCGAGGCGTCCGTGCTGATCACCGCGAACCTCGTCGACCTCAAGATCCCGCAGATCTGGGCGAAGGCGATCTCGCGCTCGCACGGCAAGATCCTCGAGCGGATCGGCGCGAACCACGTGATCTACCCCGAGGCGGAGGCGGGCGAGCGCGTCGCGCACCTGGTCTCGGGCCGCATGCTCGACTTCATCGAGTTCGACGACGACTTCGTGCTCGCGAAGATGTACCCGCCCAAGCCGATCCGCGGGCTGACGCTCACGGAGTCGGGCGTGCGCCGCAAGCACCGCGTGACCGTCGTCGGCGTCAAGAGCCCGGGCAAGCCCTTCACCTACGCGACCGAGCAGACCGTCGTCTCGAACCACGACCTCATCGTGGTCAGCGGCACCCCCAGCGACATCGAGCGCTTCGCGGCCCTCGGCTCCTGACCCGCGCCCCCTCCCTCCTCCTCCTCTGCGGGATGCCGCTCCGGTACGCCCGCTCCGGGGTGTCGCGTACCCGAGCGGCATCTCGCGGAGAGGAGGGCGGAGTCAGGAGGCGGCGAGCTCGCGGGCGCGGGCCAGCGCGGCGTCGGTCGCCCGCGTGAAGAGGGCGGCGAGGTCGGCCTCCTGCAGGACCGCGACGGCCCGCTCGGTGGTGCCCTTCGGGCTCGTGACCCGCCGGCGCAGCTCCGCGGGCTCCTCGCCGGACTCCGCGAGCAGCTCGGCCGCGCCGCGGAACGTGCCGACCACCATCGTCGACGCCTGCTCCGGAGTGAAGCCCTTCGCGACAGCGGCCGCGATGAGCTCCTCGATCAGCAGGAACACGTAGGCGGGCCCCGAGCCGGAGATCGTCGAGAGCGCGTCGAGCTGCGACTCCGGCACCTCGACCACCTCGCCGACCGTCTCGAACAGGCGGCGCACGAGCGCCAGGTCCTCGTCGCCGGACCGCGTGCCCGCGCTGAGGCCGGTGACGGCGCGGCCCACGACCGCGGGAGTGTTCGGCATCGAGCGGAGCACGGCGACGGACGCCGGCAGGTGCCGCTCGAACGTGGACGCGGTCACGCCGGCGGCGACGGAGACGACGACCGCGCCCGGGGCGAGCGAATCGGCGATCTCGTCGAGAAGGTCCGGCACCATGTGCGGCTTGACGGCCACGAGCACGATCGCCGCGCCCTCGACCGCGCGCCGGTTGGCCTCCGGGTCGTCCGCGGTGGCGAAGGCGGTGACCACCGGGTGGCCGTCCCACGCGGCGGCCTTCGCGGAGTCGCGGTTGGTCACCCGCACGCCCCCCTCGACGCGGACGCCGGGAGCCAGCAGGCCCTGGAGGATCGCGCCCCCCATCGAGCCGAGGCCGAGGACGGCGATGGACGGGAGCAGGACGGGCGCATCGGTCACGCCGCTCATCCTACGAAGAGCCCGCGGCAAGGGGGACCGGGGCGGCCCGGGGCCTCGTAGGATGGCCCGACCATCCAGCGGCGAGCCCGAGGAGACCACGTGAGCGCATCCGGAGGCGGCACCGCGATCATCGCGGCGCTCGCGGCCAACCTCGGCATCGCCCTGACGAAGTTCGTCGCCTGGTTCTTCTCCGGATCCGCCTCCATGCTCGCCGAGGGCGTGCACTCGCTCGCCGATTCCGGCAATCAGCTGCTCCTGCTGCTCGGCGGCCGCAAGTCGCGGAAGGCCGCCGACGAGGAGCACCCGTTCGGCTACGGGCGCGAGCGCTACGTCTACGCCTTCGTGGTGTCGATCATCCTGTTCTCCGTTGGCGGCGTCTTCTCGCTCTACGAGGGCATCGAGAAGATCGCCGAGCCGCACGAGCTCGAGAACGCCTGGCTGCCGATCCTGGTCCTCGTGATCTCGATCTGCCTCGAGGGTTACTCGCTGCGCACCGGAGTGAAGGAGTCGAACCGGGTCCGCGGCTCGCAGTCGTGGTTCCAGTTCATCCGCCGGGCGAAGGCGCCGGAGCTGCCGGTCGTGCTCCTCGAGGACGTCGCCGCGCTCACCGGCCTGACGTTCGCGCTGCTCGGAGTGGGGCTGACCGTGATCACCGGCGACTCGGTCTACGACGCGATCGGAACGATCATGATCGGCACCCTGCTGATCGTCGTGGCGATCGTGCTGGGCGTCGAGACGAAGAGCCTGCTGGTCGGCGAGGGGGCGACCCCCGCCGACGCCGCCTCGATCCGCGCCGCGCTCGAGGCCGGGCGCGACGTCGAGCGCGTCATCCACATGCGCACCCTCTACCTCGGACCGGACGAGATCCTCGTGGCCGCGAAGCTCGCCTTCCCGGCCGCCGAGACCCTCGAGCACGTGGCCGCGGGGATCGACGCGGCGGAGAGGCGGATCCGCGAGGCCGTTCCCGCCGCCACCACGATCTACCTCGAGCCCGACGTCGACCGTGGACGCGCAGGATCGGCGGCGGCCCGTCCGGCCGTGACGGAGGCGGAAGGGACGGTCGCTCCGCCCGCCGCCTCGCCGCCGGCCGCGCCGCACGGGAGCGCCTGAGATGCGCCGGGCCCTGGCGATCGTCAACGAGCGCGGTGCCGGGCTCGGCGCGCTCGAGCCGATGCTGACCGAGCGGGGGTTCGCCGTCGACGCCGTCGCAGGGACGGACCTCGACGCGATCGACATCCTCGCCCCCGACCTCGTCGTCACGCTCGGCTCCAGCGCCGGCGTCTACGAGACCTCGCGGCACCCCTTCATCAGCCCCGAGATCGCGCTCCTGCAGGACCGGATGCACCACCGCCGTCCCACGCTCGGCGTCTGCTTCGGAGCGCAGCTGATCGCGGCCGCCCTGGGCGAGTCCGTCCATCCCGGATCGGCCCGCGAGGTCGGCTTCCGCCCGGTCGTGCTCACGGAGGAGGGCGCCGGCTCCCCGCTCCGGCACCTGGCCGGCGTCGACGTGATGCAGTGGCACGGCGACACCTTCGCGCTGCCGAGCGGAGCGGCGCTGCTGGCGTCGTCGCCGGCGGGCGAGGTGCAGGCGTTCGCCGTGGAGGACTGGCTCCTCGGCGTGCAGTTCCACCCCGAGCTGACCGGCACGATGGCCGCGCAGTGGCTCGAGGGCGACGGGGAGTGGGCAGGAGCGGCGGGCTACGACGCCGCCGCGCTCGCCGGCGACGTCGCGGCGGAGCGCTTCGAGCGGATGCACGCGGCGACGCGGCTCGCGCTGACGGAGTGGCTGGGCGCTCCGAGCTGAGGGGTTCGGCGCCGGTCGGCGTCAGCGCCGGTCGGCGTCAGCGGCAGTCGGCGTCAGCGGCGGTCGGCGAAGAAGTCGAGCAGGAGTCGCGAGCTCTCTGCGGCGCGGACCCCGGGGTACACCTCGACCACGTGGTTGTGCCGGCGGTCGCGGAGGAGGTCGTGCACGGATCCGGAGGCGCCCGCCTTCTCGTCCCACGCGCCGAAGACGACGCGGTCGATCCGCGCCGCCAGGATCGCTCCGGCGCAGAGCACGCACGGCTCGAGGGTGACCACCAGCGTGCAGCCCTCGAGATGCCAGTCGCCGCGGGCCTCGGCCGCCGCGCGGATCGCGACCACCTCGGCGTGCGCCGTCGGATCCCGCCGCAGCTCGCGCTCGTTGCGCCCGAGCCCGAGCACCGCACCCGCCGAGTCGAGGACCACCGCGCCCACGGGGACGTCGCCCCAGCCCGCGGCCCGCCGCGCCTCGTCGAGCGCCAGGCCCATCCACTCCTCGGAGCGGCGGGGGACGCGGAGATCGCTGTCGCGCATCGCTCCCCCTCCTGCGGCGGCCCGCTGCGGCCGGTGGGGCGCCGCTCCGGCCAGTAGATTGAGCTTATGCGCGTCCACGTAGCCGACCACCCGCTGATCACCCACAAGCTCACCGTGCTGCGTGACAAGCGCACCCCCTCCCCCACCTTCCGGCAGCTCGCCGAGGAGCTGATGACGCTCCTCGCCTACGAGGCCACCCGCGGCGTCCGCACCCGCACCGTCACCATCGAGACCCCCGTGACGCAGACCACCGGCCTCGCGCTCAGCGACCCGCAGCCGCTGGTCGTCCCGATCCTCCGGGCCGGCCTCGGGATGCTCGAGGGCATGGTCAAGCTCATCCCGACCGCCGAGGTCGGCTTCCTGGGCATGGCGCGCAACGAGGAGACGCTCGAGCCGACCACGTACGCGGAGCGCCTGCCCGACGACCTGTCGAACCGCCAGTGCTTCGTCCTCGACCCGATGCTCGCGACCGGGGGCTCGCTCGTCGCGGCCATCCAGTTCCTCTTCGACCGGGGAGCGGTCGACGTCACCGCCGTCTGCCTGCTCGCCGCCCCCGAGGGCCTGGCCGCCGTCGAGAAGGCCTTCGGCGACCGCGACGTGACCATCGTCCTCGGCTCCCTCGACGAGAGGCTCAACGAGCTCGGCTACATCGTCCCCGGCCTCGGCGACGCGGGCGACCGCCTCTACGGCCTCGCGGGCTGAGCCCGCCGACCCCCGGACGAGCGGGCCCCGCGTCGCGCCCCGGAACAGGGAGCCCCGCTGAGCCGTGCCGGTCGGCCGGCGCAGCGAGGGTCTCGACGACCCCCGCCGCGGCCGTCCGGCACCGCCCGTCCTGCTGATCGAGCAGCCCGCTCAGCGGGCGCATCGAGAACCCCGACACGGCTCGCGCCTCCTCCCGAGCACCGGAACCACCCGCGACGCGCCGTCCATCCCCACGGAAGTGTTGACGCACCGCACCGGCCTCCGCTTTACTGACGGACATGACTGACACCCTGCACGCCCCGACCTCCCTCGAGGCCATCGGGAATGCCGGCATGATGATGGCCGGTGGCCCCGTCATGTGCTGTCGAATGTGTGCATGAGGAACTGACCTCGCCGGATCCCCGCACCGCCTCCGCCCGCTGATCGTCACGATCGGCTGAGCGTCCGAGGCGCGGACGATCCCCTGGATGCCCCGCATCCGTCTCTGCCGCCACCGCGCACCGCGGGCCGGCTCGACCGCGCACACCCGGATCCGCTCCCTCGGACACTCGTCCCGGATCCGACCAGCCAAGGACTCGTCATGACCCTCCTCCACACCCGCCCCGTCACCGCCGCCACCTCCACCGAGGCGCCCCGCCTCCAGCCGGTCGCCGACGCCGCGCCCGCAGCGCCCCGCCTCCGCGCCGTCCCCCAGGGCACCGAGGCCCGCGGCTTCGCCCTCTACGTCGGCATCGATGAGGCCAAGGCCCGCGCCGCCGGAGTCGACCTCGGCCGCCTGGTCGAGGAGCTGAAGCGCGTCACGGCGCAGCTCGCCCCCGACGCCGAGACGTACGCCTCCGTCGCCCTCGCCCCGCAGGGCGCCGGCGGCCGCGACGTGGACGTGGTCCGCCTCGCGCTGCAGGACCCGGCCGCCGTCGCCAAGCGCCGCTCCGACGCCGAGCCCGACCCCGACCGTGCACCCGGCGGCGTCGTCATCGACATCTCCCGCAAGCGCGTCATCCTCGACGAGGAGACCACCCCCCTCACCTACAAGGAGTTCGAGCTCCTCCAGTACCTCGTGCTCCGCGAGGGCCGCACCATCGAGCGCGCCGAGCTCATCGCCTCGCTCTGGGGCGCCGCGGACGACGACGCGCCGAACGAGCGCACCATCGACGTCCACGTCCGCCGCCTCCGCGCCAAGCTCGGCCGCTACGAGGAGATCGTGCGCACCGTCCGCGGAGTCGGCTACCGCTTCGACCGCCACGCCGACGTCGCCATCCGCTACGCGTCGACGCCGTCGCCGGATCTGTTCTGAATTGTCAGGAGAGCGCTTGCGCTCTCCTTACCGCGGTCGGCTTCACCGGTGGTCGCGATTCGGAGAGCGGGTCGCGACCGGCTAGCGGGAAACGCTGACACGCGTTTCCCGCGTTCGCCTGGAGGGCGGAACGTCCTCTCGGCCTCCGGAGATGTGCGCGCACCGCCCCTCCCCCGGAAAGGGCTGCTCGACGGCCCGCTGCGTGGTCGAAGGCGGGTCGGGGCGGGGCGCGCCCGCGGGGCTGGATGATCGGGCCCGGGCCGCGTCGGCGACGAACGAGAGCAGAGGTCGATCCTCGGGTCTGGGGGGTCAGGGGATCGGTGCAGTTCGTTGCGGACTCCGGCGGGCAGCGGGCGGGTGCGTCGGGCGCCGGAGGCGGCGGACGTGGACGTCGATGGTGCGCTCGTTCGGCGCGTCGTCGTCCGCGGCGCCCCAGAGCG
>NZ_PSVE01000011.1:0-116818 GCF_002931775.1 Rathayibacter sp. AY1F4 | reverse complement strand
GGTGGAGCGGGGTGCGGGCGGCTGGGGCGGATCGCTGGGACGCGGTTCACTCGTTCGCCTCGGGGGTGCGACCGTCTGCGGTGAATCGCTCGGACGGGATCGGCGGTTCGGCTCGGGGGCGAGGCGACCGCGGATCGTCCTGCGGTCTCGGGCCGAGAGCGGGTGCGGTGGGCGGGTTCCGAGGCGCGCAGGAGGGGCGGCGGCTGGGAAGGTGCGGCGAGCGGACGAGGGGTACCGCGGCGCGCGTACGATGGGGCGCGTGCCAGCAGTGAATCTGGGTCTTCCCAAGGTCCCCATGACCCTCGCCCCCCGCCGCAAGTCCCGCCAGATCAAGGTGGGCAAGGTGCTCGTGGGCGGTGACGCGCAGGTCAGCGTCCAGTCGATGTGCACCACACCGACGACGAACATCAACGCGACCCTCCAGCAGATCGCCGAGCTCACCGCGTCCGGCTGCGACATCGTCCGCGTCGCGGTGCCGAGCCGCGACGACGCGGAGGCGCTGCCGATCATCGCCAAGAAGAGCCAGATCCCGGTCATCGCCGACATCCACTTCCAGCCGAACTACGTCTACGCCGCGATCGACGCCGGCTGCGCCGCGGTCCGCGTGAACCCGGGCAACATCCGCAAGTTCGACGACCAGGTCGGCAAGATCGCCGCCGCCGCGAAGGCCGCCGGCGTCTCGATCCGCATCGGCGTGAACGCCGGCTCGCTCGAGCCGAGCATCCTGCAGAAGTACGGCAAGCCCACCCCCGAGGCCCTCGTCGAGAGCGCCGTCTGGGAGGCCAGCCTCTTCGAGGAGCACGACTTCCACGACTTCAAGATCTCGGTCAAGCACAACGACCCCGTCGTCATGGTGAAGGCCTACCGCCAGCTCGCCGAGCGCGGCGACTGGCCCCTCCACCTCGGCGTCACCGAGGCCGGCCCCGAGTTCCAGGGGACGATCAAGTCCGCCACCGCCTTCGGCATCCTCCTCGGCGAGGGTATCGGCGACACCATCCGCGTGTCCCTCTCGGCCCCGCCCGCGCAGGAGGTCAAGGTCGGCCTGCAGATCCTCCAGTCGCTGAACCTCCGCGAGCGCAAGCTCGAGATCGTCTCCTGCCCCAGCTGCGGCCGCGCGCAGGTCGACGTCTACACGCTCGCCAACGACGTCACCGCCGGCCTCGAGGGCATGAGCGTCCCGCTGCGCGTCGCCGTCATGGGCTGCGTCGTCAACGGACCCGGCGAGGCCCGCGAGGCCGACCTGGGCGTCGCCTCCGGCAACGGCAAGGGCCAGATCTTCGTCAAGGGCGAGGTCATCAAGACCGTCCCCGAGGCCGAGATCGTCCAGACCCTCATCGAGGAGGCCAACCGCCTGGCCGCCGAGATGCCGGCCGACGACACCTCGACCGGAGCCCCGGTCGTCACCGTCGGCGCGAACTGACGGCGCGGGGCGGATCGACGTGGTCCGCCCCGCACTGCGCCTCGCGCTCGTGGTCGTCGCCGCCGCGCTCCTCGCCTCCGGTGTCGCCGCGCTCCGCAGCGGCCCGTCCTCCGAGGCCGGCGAGTGCATCGACAGCCGCAGCCCGCAGGACCCCTTCGGCTGCGACCGCTGGGTGCTGACCGCGGCCGAAGGGGAGACCCCGTACACGGCCTGGGTCGAGGACGCCCGCGTCCGCCTCCGCTCCGAGAGCGTCGGGGGTGCGCCGACCCTGGTCGTCGGCACCGGCTGCCTCGTGGTCAGCGCCGCCTACCGGATCGACGACGGCGTGCTGATCCCCGGCGACGAGGTGACCGGCTCCGACACCTGCTCCGACACGCCGAGCCCCGAGGCCATCCGGCTCCGGGCGCTCCTCTCCGGCCCGATGACGATCGGCGGCACCCCCGACGACGTGCTGCTGGACGGCACGGGCGGAGCGGTCATCTTCTCGCGGATCCCCGACTGAGGCTCCCGGCGCCCTCGCGAGCCGGGGGAGCGCAGCGGATAGGATCGTCCCTCGTGGTCACCCGTCTCTCGCATCTGTTCGTCCGCACGCTCCGGGAGGATCCCGCCGACGCCGAGGTCGCGGGCCACCGCCTCCTCGTCCGCGCGGGCTACATCCGCCGTCAGGCGCCCGGCGTCTTCGCCTGGCTGCCGCTGGGCCTGCGCGTCAAGCGCCGCATCGAGCGGATCATCCACGAGGAGATGGAGGCGGCCGGCGCCCAGGAGGTGCACTTCCCCGCGCTCCTTCCCCGCGAGCCCTACGAGCTCTCGGGCCGCTGGACCGAGTACGGCGACGGCGTGTTCCGCCTGAAGGACCGCAAGGACGCCGACTACATGCTGGCTCCCACGCACGAGGAGTTCTTCACGCTGCTCGTGAAGGACCTCTACTCCTCCTACAAGGACCTTCCCCTGTCGATCTACCAGATCCAGGACAAGTACCGGGACGAGGCGCGGCCCCGCGCGGGTCTCCTGCGCGGCCGCGAGTTCACGATGAAGGACGCGTACTCCTTCGACTACACCGACGCCGGCCTCGACGCGAGCTACCAGCGCCAGCGCGACGCCTACGAGCGGATCTTCGCCCGCCTGGGCCTGGAGTACGTGATCGTGCAGGCCGACGCCGGAGCGATGGGCGGCTCCCGGAGCGAGGAGTTCCTGCACCCCACCCCCGTCGGCGAGGACACCTTCGTCCGGTCGGCGGGAGGGTACGCGGCGAACGTCGAGGCGTACCGCACGCCCGTCCCCGCGGCGCTGCCCGTCGAGGGCCTGCCCGAGGCGCGCGTCTTCGACTCGCCCGACACCCCGACCATCCAGACCCTGGTCGACCTGGCGAACGCCACGCAGCCCCGCCCCGACGGCCGCGCCTGGACCGCCGCCGACACCCTGAAGAACGTCGTCCTCGCGCTCACCGCGCTCGACGGCACCCGCGACCTCGTGATCGTCGGCCTGCCCGGCGACCGCGACGTCGACCTCAAGCGCGCCGAGGTGGCCTTCGCCCCGGCCGAGGTCGAGGCCGCCACGGCGGAGGACTTCGCGAAGCACCCCGGACTGGTCAAGGGCTACATCGGACCCTGGTCGGCCGAGGGAGCCGTCCTGGGCGAGGAGTCGGCGACCGGCGTCCGCTACCTGCTCGACCCGCGCGTGGTCGACGGCACCGCCTGGATCACCGGGGCCAATGTCTCCGGGCAGCACGTCCTCGACCTGGTCGCCGGCCGCGACTTCCACGGCGACGCCACCGTCGAGGTCGCGGACGTCCGCACCGGCGACGAGGCGCCCGACGGCTCGGGCCCGATCGAGACCGCCCGCGGCATGGAGATCGGCCACGTCTTCCAGCTCGGCCGCAAGTACGCCGACGTCCTCGGGCTGAAGGTGCTCGACGAGAACGGGAAGCTCGTCACCGTCACGATGGGCTCCTACGGCATCGGCGTGACCCGCATCCTCGCCATCATCGCCGAGGCCACCCACGACGACCGAGGACTGCTCTGGCCCGCGAACGTCGCGCCGTTCGACGTGCACGTCATCGCGACCGGCAAGGACGCGGCGGCTCTCGAGCTCGCCGAGTCGGTCGGCGCCTCCCTCGAGGCCGCCGGCCGCGACGTGCTGATCGACGACCGCCCGAAGGTCTCGCCCGGCGTCAAGTTCGGCGACGCCGAGCTGATCGGGGTGCCCGTGATCGTCATCGCGGGCCGAGGAGCGGCCGACGGGATCGTCGAGCTGTGGGACCGCCGGTCCGGCGAGCGCGAGCAGCTCCCGGTCGCCGAGGCGCTCGCCCGGCTGGGCGCCTAGACCCGACACGCCGAGGGCCCCGCCACCGCTTCCCGTGGCAGGCGGGGCCCTCCGTGCGTCGGCAGGATCCGCGGGTGGAACCCCGGGCCGCGTCGGGTACCCTTGAGGGCTGATCCGGGTGAGAGCCCGGCAGGCGAACGACCGCGGTCACCACCGCGGCATCCAAGTGAATAGAGAGAAAGGCCCGCCCGTGGACATCGACCTGAGCGTTCTGCGACTCATGGAGCGCGAGCGCGAGATCCCCTTCGAGGAACTCGTGCAGATCATCGAGCAGGCGATCCTGACCGCCTACCTCAAGCACATCGGCCAGGCCGACGACGCCGACAAGGCCACCGCCGTCGACGCGCGCGTGCACCTCGACCGCAAGACCGGTCACGTCTCGGTCTTCGTGCCCGAGCTCGACGAGGAGGGCGCCGTCGTGGGCGAGGCCGAGGACTCCCCGCGCGACTTCGGCCGCATCGCCGCCTTCGCCGCGAAGCAGGTCATCAACCAGCGCCTGCGCGACATCGCCGACGAGCACGTGCTCGGCGAGTTCAAGGGCCGCGAGGGCGACATCGTCGCCGGCGTCATCCAGCAGGGCCCCAACCCGCGGATGATCCACGTCGACCTCGGCTCCATCGAGGCGATCCTCTCGCCCGAGGAGCAGGTGCCCGGCGAGGACTACAGCCACGGACGCCGCATCCGCGTCTACGTCACGAGCGTCGGCCGCGGACCCAAGGGCCCGTCGGTCCAGGTGTCCCGCACCCACCCGTCGCTGGTGCGCAAGCTGTTCGCCCTCGAGGTCCCCGAGATCGCGTCCGGCGTGGTGGAGATCGTCTCCCTCGCCCGCGAGGCGGGCCACCGCACCAAGATCGCGGTGCGCGCGACCGAGCCCGGCGTGAACGCCAAGGGCGCCTGCATCGGCGAGCTCGGCCAGCGCGTGCGCGCGGTGACCGCCGAGCTCAACAACGAGAAGATCGACATCGTCGACTACTCCTCCGACCTGCCGACCTTCGTCGCCAGCGCGCTCTCGCCCGCCAAGGTGACCAGCGCGTTCGTGATCGACCAGAGCCTCAAGGCCGTCCGGGCGCTCGTCCCCGACTACCAGCTCTCGCTCGCCATCGGCAAGGAGGGCCAGAACGCCCGCCTCGCCGCCAAGCTGACCGGCGCGAAGATCGACATCCAGCCCGATTCGGTGATGGACGGGGAGTGATCCCCGAGCATCGGCCGTGCGGGGGAGCGGTCCCGGAGGGGAGGGAGTAGAGTGGAAGCCGTCAGAACGTGCGTCGGCTGCCGTCTGCGCGCCCCCCGGGCCTCTCTTCTGAGGCTGGTCCTCCACTCGAACGTCCTCGCGGTAGACCCGCGTGCCGTCCGTCCTGGTCGGGGAGCGTGGCTCCACGACACAGCCGACTGCTACGAGCTCGCGGTCAAGCGCCGCGCGTTCGGAAGAGCGTTCCGGACACGCGAGAGCGTGGACGCGAGCGAGCTGGAGCAGTACATCGCACGATCCGACCGGCTCGGCCCCTCGACCGGAGGGGCCGGAGCAGCGCACGATCACACCATAGAGAACAGGCAGAACGGCCCGTGAACTGATCATGAGCGAAGACTGATGAGCGGCTCGAAATGAGACCCGTCCGTTCGTGACGCCTGCCCCCGTCTTGGGTGCAGGCCCAAGACAGGAGAGAAGTGGCAAAACCACGCGTACACGAGATCGCATCTGAACTGGGTGTCGATAGCAAGGTCGCACTTGCGAAGTTGAAGGAGCTCGGCGAGTTCGTCAAGGGCCCGTCCTCGAGCATCGAACCCCCGGTGGCGCGCAAGCTCCGCCAGGCCCTCCAGGGCCAGGGCGGTTCCTCCGCGGGAGCGTCGGCGACCCCGGCAGCCCCCGCCGCCGGCGCTCGTCCCGGGGCCCCGCGCCCCTCCGGCGCGCGTCCGTCCGCGCCCACGCCCGGACCGGCCAAGCCGCCCGCTCCGGCGCCGGCACCGCCGATGTCGGTCGCCGAGCGCCAGGCCCAGGCTCAGGCCGCCCAGGAGGCCGCCGCCGCTCAGCGCGCTCAGGCAGCCAAGGACGCGCCCGCCGAGGCCGCCGCGGCTCCGGCTCCGACCGAGGCCCCCGCGGCTCCGGCCGCCGCCGAGAAGCCGACGTCCGGCGCGACCCCCGGCGGACCCAAGCCCGTCACCCCGCGTCCGGCTCCGGCCGCGAACACCCCGCGCCCCGGCGGCGCCTCGGGCGGCGCCAACCGCCCCGGCGGCACCCCGCGCCCGGGCAACAACCCGTTCGCCAGCAACCAGGGCATGGGACAGCGTCCCGCCGCCCCGCGCCCCGGCAACAACCCCTTCGCCAGCTCGCAGGGCATGGGATCGCGTCCGACCCCGGGCAACATCCCCCGCCCCGCTGCTCCGCGCCCCGGCGCGCCCCGACCCGGCGGACCCGGCATGGGCCAGCGCCCCGCCGGCTTCGGCCAGCGTCCCGGCGGACCCGGCGGCGGAGCAGGACGTCCCGGCGGTGCCGGTCGTCCGGCCGGCGGCGGCTTCCAGCGCCCCGGCGGCGCTCCCGGTGCCGGTGGCGGGTTCGCCCCGCGTCCCGGTGGCGGCGGCGGTCGCGGTCGCGGCCCCGGCGGTGGAACCGCAGGAGCCTTCGGTCGCGGTGGCGGCAAGAGCAAGGCCCGGAAGTCCAAGCGCACGAAGCGTCAGGAGTTCGAGCTCAGGGAGGCCCCGTCGCTCGGCGGCGTCAGCGTCCCCCGCGGCGACGGCAGGACGGTCATCCGTCTGCGCCGCGGCGCGTCGATCTCGGACTTCGCCGACAAGATCGAGGCCATGACCGGCGTGCCGGTGCCCCCCGGCAACCTGGTCACCGTCCTCTTCGCCCTCGGCGAGATGGCGACGGCGACCGAGTCGCTCGACGAGGCCACCTTCGAGGTGCTCGGCTCCGAGCTCGGCTTCAAGATCCAGGTCGTCTCGCCCGAGGACGAGGACAAGGAGCTCCTCGAGGGCTTCGGTCTCGACCTCGAGCAGGAGCTCGACGACGAGACGGACGAGGACCTCGAGATCCGTCCCCCCGTCGTCACCGTCATGGGTCACGTCGACCACGGAAAGACGCGCCTGCTCGACGCGATCCGCAACGCCAACGTCGTCGCCGGCGAGGCGGGCGGCATCACGCAGCACATCGGTGCGTACCAGGTCGTCGCGGAGCACGAGGGCATCGAGCGCCCGATCACCTTCATCGACACCCCGGGTCACGAGGCGTTCACCGCCATGCGAGCCCGCGGTGCCCAGGTCACGGACATCGCGATCCTCGTGGTCGCGGCGGACGACGGCATCATGCCGCAGACCATCGAGGCGCTGAACCACGCCCAGGCGGCCAACGTGCCGATCGTGGTCGCGGTGAACAAGGTGGACAAGCCCGACGCCAACCCGGCCAAGGTGCGCCAGCAGCTCACCGAGTTCGGGCTCGTCGCCGAGGAGTACGGCGGAGACGTCATGTTCGTCGACGTGTCGGCTCGAGCGGGCACCGGCATCCAGGACCTCCTGGACGCCGTGCTGCTCACTGCGGACGCCGGTCTCGACCTGCGCGCCAACCCCAACAAGGAGGCGCGCGGAGTCGCGATCGAGGCGAAGCTCGACAAGGGACGCGGTGCGGTCGCGACCGTGCTCATCCAGTCGGGAACGCTGCGCGTCGGAGACGCGATCGTCGCCGGAACGGCCTACGGCCGCGTCCGTGCGATGGCGGACGAGAACGGCAACGCCGTCCTCGAAGCCGTGCCGTCGCGTCCGGTGCAGGTGCAGGGACTCTCGTCCGTGCCCCGCGCCGGCGACACCTTCCTCGTCACCGAGGAGGACCGCACGGCCCGTCAGATCGCCGAGAAGCGCGAAGCTGCTCAGCGCAACGCACTGCTGGCCAAGGCCCGCAAGCGCATCTCGCTCGAGGACTTCACCCGTGCTCTCGAGGAGGGCAAGGTCGAGTCGCTCAACCTCATCATCAAGGGCGACGTGTCCGGTGCCGTCGAGGCGCTGGAGGAGTCGCTCGTCAAGATCGAGGTCGACGACTCGGTGCAGCTGCGCATCATCCACCGCGGTGTCGGTGCGATCACGGAGTCGGACGTCAACCTCGCGACGATCGACAACGCGATCATCGTGGGCTTCAACGTCCGCCCCGACCCGAAGGCCCGCGAGCGCGCTGCTCGAGAAGGAGTGGACATCCGCTTCTACTCGGTCATCTACAACGCGATCGAAGAGGTCGAGAACTCGCTCACGGGCATGCTCAAGCCCGAGTTCGAGGAGGTCCAGTCCGGTGTCGCCGAGATCCGCGAGGTGTTCCGCTCCTCCAAGTTCGGCAACATCGCGGGTGTCATCGTCCGCTCCGGCACGATCACCCGCAACTCGAAGGCGCGCGTCATCCGTGACGGCGTCGTGGTCGGGGACAACCTGGCCATCGAGTCGCTGCGTCGCTTCAAGGACGACGTCACGGAGGTCCGTACGGACTACGAGGCCGGTATCGGTCTCGGAAAGTACAACGACATCCAGATCGGCGACGAGATCGAGACGATCGAGATGAAGGAGAAGCCGCGAGGCTGATCCGCTCCACTGGAAGGCCCGGGTCCGCCCGGGCCTTCCGGCGTCTCACGGCGCTGTTCGTGCGGGATCGGGAGGGGACTCTCGTCCTCTCGCGCACTGCGGGAGGAACCGGGGGGCCGCCCTCCTCCCGGAGGTGCGGACCCTCCAGCGGCCGATTCCGCACCTCCGGGCGCAGGATCGAAGAGCAAGCGCTCCCGTCTCGGTGGGTGCGCCCGCTGAGCGAGCAGCTCGCGAGCAGCGAGCCTGCGGGCGACGTCCGGCTCCCGATCCAGCACCTGAGCCTTCCCGCCCCCCGGTCCCCGAGGATCAGGAAGCCGCGAGGAGGCACCCCACCCGCGCCGTCGCAGACGCGCGGTCGAGGGGCATCACGCCCCAGAAGCAAGGCCCCCTCGGACGCGACCGGTCGTCCGGGCGGAGAGTGGTTGAATGGCGAGCTGAACGGTTCGCCGAGAGAGATGTGAGGACCAGCCATGGCAGATCCGGCCCGGGCGAGGAAGCTCGCCGAACGTATCCAGGTGATCGTCGCGAAGCGGCTCGAGCGCGGTCTCCGCGACCCGCGCCTCGGCTTCGTCACCATCACCGATGTCCAGGTGACCGGCGACCTGCAGCACGCCTCGGTGTTCTACACGGTCTACGGCACCGATGAGGAGCGCGCCGATTCGGCCGCGGCCCTCAAGGCCGCCACCGGAATGCTCCGCACCGAGGTGGGCAGGAACATCACGTCCCGGCTCACGCCGTCGCTCGAGTTCATCCTCGACGCGGTGCCCGAGAACGCGAAGCACATCGAGGATCTGCTCGCCGCCGCGCGCAGCCAGGACTCGCAGGTGCAGTCGCTCGCCGCTCAGGCGGACTACGCCGGCGAGGCCGACCCCTATGTGAAGCCCCGCGAGGACGACGAGGACTAGGCGCCGAGCCTGAACACCGCGGAGCCCGTGGCGACGTCGACCGATTCCAGGACGACGACGACACGGGCTCCCGGCGTGAGCGGGGCCGGGACGTCGACGGTGATCTCCGGGTCGAGCAGCTGGACCGAGGAGCGGGTGCGCGCCGAGGAGACGACGATCCCGTGGAAGGAGGCTCCTTCGCGGCCGCGGAGGACGGCGGCCTCGACGATCGCGGTCGCCGCACGGGAGGCGGCTCCGGCCCGGCGGTCGCTCGCGGCGAGGAGCGGCGGGAGCAGGGGCAGCGCCTGGCGCAGCTGCGACGGGATCGTTCCGCCGCGGGAGACCGCGAGGCAGACGGCGAGGCCGAACCGGTCGACCAGGCGCCGCAGCGGCGCGGTGACGTGCGCGTACGGCGCGGCGAGAGCCGCCTGCGCGGGATGCTCCGGCGGGGCGCCGTCGAAGGCGGTGTAGCCGGCGCCGCGGAACAGGCTCGCCGCGGCGTACATGATGGCGAGCTGGGCGGGGTCGGCGGTGTCGAGGCGGCGCAGGTAGGCGCCGTAGGCCTCCTCCTCGGGCCACGGGACGCCGAGCGCCGCGGCTCGGGAGCGGAAGGCCGCGACGGTGGCGGGGTCGGCCTCGGGCATGGTCCGGAGGATGCCCACCCCCGCGTCGAGCATCATCGTCGCCGCGGCCATCCCGGTCAGCAGCGAGACCTGGGCGTTCCAGCCCTCGACGGCCAGGGGAGCGCGGCGCTCGACCCGGTAGCCGCCGTCGGCGGCGACGATCTCCTCCTCGGGCAGCGTCAGGCTCGCTCCTCCGCGCTCGGCCTCGCGCGCCAGGCGCTCGCGTCCGAACCAGGGGAGGAGGGCGAGGGAGGGGTGCGGATCGCCCGCGTCGACGCTGCGCTGCACGCCCTCGTAGTCGAGCCGGGCCACGCTGCGCACGAGCGCCCGCTCGAGGTGCACCGAGCGCGGCTCCGCCCGCTCGTCGAGGGTCAGCGTCCAGACCAGCGCTCGGCGCGTCTCGTCCGGCAGGAGCGACGCGGCCCCCTCGGAGAGGACCGCGGGGTGCAGCGGGACGCGGCCGTCCGGGAGGTAGTAGGTCTGGCCGCGGCGGCGCGTCTCGGCGTCGAGCGCTCCGCCGGTGCGGACGACCGCGGGCACGTCCGCGATGGCGTAGCGGAGGACGACGCCCTCCGACGTGCGCTCCAGGTGGAGGGCCTGGTCCAGGTCGAGCGAGCCGGGCGGGTCGATCGTCACGAAGGGGAGGTCCGTCCGGTCGACGCGGTCCTCGTCGTCCGCTCCGGCGTCCGCGTGCTCGGCCTCGGCCAGCGCGGCCGGCGGGAACGGGCCGGGCAGGTCGTTCTCGACGCGGACCGCGGCGAGGGCGCGCTGGACGTCCTGGGCGAGGTCGACGTCGAGGGCGCGCTCGACAGCGGCGTCGGGGCGGGGGAGGCGGAGGCGGCGACCGGTCACGGCGCCGACCCTACCCGCCTCCTCCGACGCGGACGGCGGTCGACGGGCCCTCAGGAGCCGGGGAGGAGGTAGCCGTCCTCCGGGCCGCCCGTCGCCAGGCCGTCGGCGAGGAGCCCGGCCAGGGCGCGACCGCGCTGGTCGGGGTCCGGCCAGAGAGACTCCACCTCGGCCGCGGTGACCGGGCCGTGCGCGGCGCGCAGCTCGGCGAGGATGAGGCCGCGGACCTGGCGGTCCGAGCCCTCGAACCGCTTCTGCTTCGCCTTCACGGGCCCGGTGTGCTCGGGGTACCCCTCCGCCCGCCAGCGGCAGAGGTCGCGGATCGGGCACTCGTCGCAGCGCGGAGCGCGAGCGGTGCAGACGATCGCCCCCAGCTCCATCGCGCCCGCGTTGAACGCCGCCGCCTCGGAGAGCGACTCGGGCAGCAGCGCCGACATCGCAGCGAGGTCGGCCCTCGCGCGGGGCGGACCGGGCTCCGCCGCTCCGTCGACCGCGCGCGCGAGGACCCGGCGGACGTTGGTGTCGACCACGGGGTGCCGCCTCCCGTAGGCGAACACGGCGACGGCGCGGGCGGTGTAGTCGCCGATGCCGGGCAGCGCGAGGAGGGTCTCGACGTCGTCGGGGACCACGTCGCCGTGCTCCTCGGCTATCGCCACCGCGCAGGCGTGCAGGCGCAGGGCCCGCCGCGGGTAGCCCAGGGACTGCCAGGCGCGCACCGCCTCGCCGGGCGGGACGGCGGCGAGTGCGGAGGGTGTCGGCCAGCGCTCCAGCCATTCCGCCAGACGCGGGACGACGCGGACCACCGGGGTCTGCTGCAGCATGAACTCGCTGACGAGCGTGCCCCAGGCGGGGAAGTTCTCGCGGCGCCACGGCAGGTCGCGGGCGCTCGTGCGGAACCAGGCGGTGATCGCGTCGGCGAGAGCGTCGGAGGGCATCAGCCCACACTAGGCGGCGGCGCGTATCGTGGGCGGATGACCAGGTGGGCTCCGCAGAAGGCCGATGTGCTCGACGCTCTCGCGGCGGAGGTGCTGCACAACTACGGGCGCGGACGGGTCAAGGTCGGGCTCGACGGCGACGACCCCGCGGTGAGCGCGGCGTTCGCGCTCGACCTCGCGGAGGCGCTCCGTCGGGCCGGCAAGGACACGATCGTCGCGCACCTCGCCGACTTCCGACGTCCCCGCGCCGATCGGGACGACCCCGCCGTGCCCGAGGAGCAGCGCTCCTACGCGGCCGGGTACGACTACGAGCTCCTGCGCCGCGTGCTGCTCGATCCGTTCACCCTCGGCGGCAGCACCGGGTTCGTGCTCGCGGGGTTCGACGCGGTGCGCGACGAGGCGCGGCAGGCGCGCTGGCGGACCGCCGGCCGCGACGCGGTGCTGCTCGTCGACGGCGAGTTCGCCCTCCGGCCGGAGCTGCGGGGCGCGTGGAGCACCAGCATCCGCCTCGACACGCAGGAGCCGCCGGTGGACGCGGCGTACCGCGCCACGACGGACCCGCGCCGGCTGGCGGGGATCCTCGTCGACAACCGCGATCCGGAGCAGCCCCGGCGCCTCTTCGCCGACTCCTGCTGAGCCCCGGGACGGAGGCCGCCGCCGCGGGCGGCATCCGTCCGACAGGGCCGCGGGCTCAGACCAGGGCGGCGCGGCGCACGACCTCCGCCGGCGGCACGAAGGCGCCCGCCCGCTCGACCTCGTGCACCAGGTCGACCAGCAGCTGGTTGACCGGCGCCTCGCGCCCGCCGCGGTGAGCGGTGCGGACCACGGCCCCGGCCAGGTGGTCGATCTCGCTCGGCACTCCGCGGCGGACGCTCTGCAGCGTCGACCCGGGGTTCGGCACCTCGCCCATCCGCGCGGCCATCCGGCGGGGGAGCAGCTCGACCAGGGGCAGGGGAGCGGCGGCGAGGGCGCGGACGGAGGCGTTCGAGAGTCCCTGCAGCGAGCCGAAGCGGACGCCCGACGCGAGGCCCGTCCGGGCGGCCTCGCGCATCGACCGGGCGAGGACGCGCCGCAGCCCCGGATCGTCGATCGTCTCCTGGACCGAGAGCCCGGTGATCGCGGGCAGGGCGTTGACCTCGTTGATCAGCAGCTTCGTCCACTGCGCTCCGGTGAAGTCGTCGGTGACGGCGGTGGGGACCGCCTCGCCGAGCACGGCGGCGGCCCGGCGCACGTCGTCGTCGGCCGGGCGGCCGGGGACGCCGAGCGTGGTCGTGGCAGGAGCGGTGACGGTGACCCGGCCGGGTTCGAGGTGGCTCGCGGCGAAGAGGGCGAGAGCACCCACGAGCCGGGCGTCACGCACCTGCCGGGCCGCCGCGGTGAGTCCGTCCAGTCCGTTCTGGACGACGACGACGAGGGTGCCGTCGACCGTGCGGCGATTGGTGCGCAGCGCGTCCTCGGCGTCCTGCGCTTTCGTGCAGACGAAGGCGAGATCGGGTACCAGGTCGAGGGACTCGCCGCAGCGGACCCAGGCGGTGTGCTCGCCCCACGCCCCGTCGAGCCGGATCCCCGACCGGCGGATCGCGGTGAGATGGTCGCCTCGGGCGGTGACCTCGACGTCGTGCCCGGCGCGGTCGAGAAGGGCGGCGATGGTGCCGCCGACGGCGCCTGCTCCGAGTACTGCGATCCTCATCCGGACAGCCTAGGACGGGCGGGGGAGGGCTCCGGCTCCACCCCGGGGGTACTCCCGATCCGTCCGTGTATCCTCGCACCCGTGCTCGAGACCCCCGCCCCGGCTCCGAACGGGATCCTCCTGCTGGACAAGCCCGGCGGCATCACCAGCCACGACCTCGTCTCGCGGACCCGCCGCCGCGCGGGGACCCGCAAGGTCGGCCACGCGGGGACGCTCGATCCGATGGCGACCGGGCTGATGATCCTCGGTCTCGGCCCCTCGACGCGACTGCTCACCTACCTCGTCGGCCTCGACAAGCAGTACGAGGCGACGATCCGGCTGGGCTCCTCCACCACCACCGACGACCAGGAGGGCGAGGTGCTCGCCTCGGCGGAGCCCGCCCTCGTCGCGGCCCTCGCCCCGGAGTCGGTGTCCGACGCGATCACGGCCCTCACCGGAGCGATCGAGCAGGTCCCGAGCACGGTCAGCGCGATCAAGGTCGACGGCCGCCGCGCCTACGCCCGCGCCCGCGACGGCGAGGAGGTCGTGCTCGCCTCCCGCCCCGTGACCGTCTCGGAGTTCGCCGTCCTGGCGAGCCGCCCGGGCGAGGGGTTCCTCGACCTGGACGTGCGCGTCACCTGCTCCTCCGGCACCTACATCCGCGCGCTCGCCCGCGACCTGGGCGCGTCCCTCGGAGTCGGCGGCCACCTGACCGCGCTGCGGCGCACCGCGGTCGGCCCCTTCTCCGTGGCGCAGGCCGGCGAGATCGACGAGCTCGACGTCCCCGCCGCGCTCCTGCCGCCGACGCTCGTGGCGGGCGAGCTGTTCCCCCTGCTGCGCCTCGACGCCCAGGAGGCGGGCGATCTCGCGAACGGCAAGCGCATCCCGGCCCCGGAGGCGGTGGCGGGCGCGAAGGGCCTCCTCGCCGCGGTCGGGCCGGGGGAGCGGCTGATCGGCCTCGCTGAGCGGCGCGGCACCCAGCTCAAGAGCGTCGTCAACTTCCCGACCGAGGACCTGCGGACGGCCGCCTCGTGATCGAGTGGTTCACGATCCTCCAGGTGGGGATCGCCGTCGCGGCCGGCCTGCTCTGCCTCGTGCTCGGGCTGCTCGCCCGCCGTCCCTCGGACGTCTCGGTCGGCGCGACGGCGATCGTCGAGCTGCTGCTGATCGTCCAGCTGGCGGTCGCGATCGTGTCGCCGCTGGTCGGCAACCGCCCGTCGGGGAGCCTGCCGGAGTACTACATCTACCTGATCTCGGCGCTGCTCCTGCCGCTCGCTGCCGGGTTCTGGGCGCTCATCGAGCGGAGCCGCTGGAGCACCGTGATCCTGGGCGTCGCCTGCCTCTCGATCGCGGTCATGGTCTACCGGATGCACCAGATCTGGTTCTTCCAGAGCGCCTGATCGGGCCCGCCACCGGGCCCGGCCCGGCGAGCGCCTAGCATGGACGTGCGATGTCGAAACCAGCCAGCGATGCGTCCGGACGGGCCGCTCACGACCCCTCAGTCCCCTCGGCCCCCGGGAGCGGCGAGCCGACCCGTTCCGCCCGCTCGCGCGGGATCGGCAGCCTCCTGGTCGTGGTCTACGGGATCCTCGCGCTCGCCGCGACGGGGCGCTCCGTCTTCCAGATCATCGACCGGTTCGACGAGGCGCCGCTGGCGTTCTCGCTCTCCGCGCTCTCGGCCGTCGTGTACATCGTCGCGACGGTGGCCCTGATCGTCCCGGGCCGCGCCTGGCAGCGCGTCGCGTGGGTGACGATCACCTTCGAGCTGGTGGGCGTGCTCGTGGTCGGCGCGCTCAGCCTCCTCGCTCCGCAGCTCCTCGGGCTCGCGAGCGCCGACCCGTTCGGGCGCCAGTCGACGGTGTGGGCGGCCTTCGGCGCCGGCTACCTGCTCATCCCGCTCGTCCTGCCCGTGCTCGGTCTCTGGTGGCTCCGCGTGCAGGGGCGGCGCACGGCCCGGGCGGCCGCCTGATGCGCGTCGAGACCCGCCCCGGCGACCTGGCCGGGATCGGACCCTCCGCCGTCACGATCGGCAAGTTCGACGGCGTCCACTCCGGGCACCGGGCCGTCATCGGCCGGCTGCACGAGCGGGCCCGCGAGCAGGGGCTCGCCGCCGTCGTCGTCACCTTCGACCGCAATCCGCTCAGCGTGATCGCGCCGGAGAAATGCCCGCCCGTCCTGGTCGGCAACGAGCAGAAGCTCGAGCTCCTCGCCGGGACCGGCGTGGACGCGACGCTGCTGCTCACCTTCGACGAGGCGTTCCGGGCGCTCTCGCCCGAGCAGTTCGTCGAGCAGGTGCTGGTGGAGGCGCTCGAGGCCCGCGTGGTCCTCGTCGGCTCCGACTTCCGCTTCGGCGCCCGGGGAGCGGGCGACGTCGACCTGCTGCGCGTGCTCGGCGGGCAGCACGGATTCGAGGTGGAGCTGATCGACGACGTGCGGCCCGAGGACGGGCGCCGCGTCTCCTCCACCTGGATCCGCGAGCTGCTGGCCGAGGGCGACGTGGAGCACGCGACGCGCCTGCTCGGGCACGAGCCCGTGGTCCGCGGCGTGGTCGTGCACGGAGCGAAGCGCGGCCGCGAGCTGGGCTTCCCGACCGCGAACCTCTCGCCGCAGTCGCAGGGCCTGATCCCGGCCGACGGGGTCTACGCGGGCCGGCTCACCACCGACGGCGTCACGCATCCCGCCGCGATCTCGGTCGGCAGCAACCCGACTTTCGTCGGAGTGCCGCCCAAGCAGGTCGAGGCGTACGTGCTCGATCAGACGCTCGACACCCTCGACCTCTACGACCGCGTGGTCGACGTGGCGTTCGTCGGCCGGATCCGCGGCCAGGTCGCCTACGAGGGCGTCGAGCCCCTCATCCGCCAGATGAACCACGACGTGGTGCAGGTCCGCGAGGTCCTCGGCATCGACTGAGCGGGATGCCGGGCGCCGCCTAGCAGGGGCCGCGGGCCCGCACCAGCGGGAGAGGTCCCGAGGCCATCGGCGTACCGTGGCCGCATGAGCGAAACCCCCTCCGACTCGGCGCGCCCCCTCGCGCTCGTCACCGGTGCGACCGGCTACATCGGCGGCAGGCTGACGCCGCGCCTCCTCGAGGCGGGCTTCCGGGTGCGCGTCCTGGTGCGCGACCCGCGCAAGCTGGTCGACGTGCCGTGGGCGGAGGAGGTCGAGGTCGCCCAGGGCGATCTCGGCGATCCGGAGTCGCTGGAGGCCGCGGTCGAGGGCGTCGACGTCCTCTACTACCTCGTCCACTCGATGGGCTCGGGCAACGACCACGCCCACTTCGAGGAGGTCGAGAGCCGCGCCGCGCACAACGTCGCCACGGCCGCGGAGTCGGCCGGCGTCGGCCGCATCGTCTACCTGGGCGGCCTGCACCCCGAGGGCCAGGAGCTCTCGAAGCACCTCCGCTCGCGCGCTGAGGTGGGCCGGATCCTGATGGAGTCGGGAGTGCCGACGATCGCCCTGCAGGCGGGCGTGATCATCGGCTCCGGGTCGACCTCGTTCGAGATGGTGCGCCACCTCACCGACGTGCTGCCGTACATGCCCGCGCCGCAGTGGGTGCGCAACTTCATCCAGCCGATCGCCGTGCGCGACGTGCTGCACTACCTGATCGGCTCCGCGTCGCTCGAGGACGCCGCGCTCAACCGCACCTTCGACATCGGCGGGCCCGACGTGCTCCGCTACGGCCAGATGATGAACGGCTACGCGGTCGAGGCCGGGCTCCCGCAGCGGCCGATCGCGTCCCTGCCGGTGTTCACCCCGTGGCTGGCCTCGCAGTGGGTCAACCTGGTCACGCCGATCCCGCGCTCGCTCGCGGTGCCCATCATCGCCTCGCTGCAGTACGACTGCGTCGTGCACGAGCAGGACATCCGCGCGCTCATCCCCGACCCCGAGGGCGGGCTGACCTCCTACCGCCGCGCCGTCCGGCTCGCGCTGGGAAAGATGCAGGCGGGCGAGATCGAGACGAGCTGGCAGAACGCGGAGGTCGTCGGCGCTCCCAGCGACCCGCTGCCGAGCGACCCGGAGTGGGCCGGCCACACGGTCTACGTGGACCTCAAGGAGCGCCGCACCCACGCCGATCCGGCGAAGCTCTGGCGCGTCATCGAGGGTATCGGCGGCACCAACGGCTGGTACTCCTTCCCGCTCGCGTGGGTGATCCGCGGCTGGATGGACCGCCTCGTCGGGGGAGTGGGCCTGCAGCGCGGGCGCCGCGACTCCGCGCGCCTGCACGCCGGCGACGCCCTCGACTTCTGGCGCGTCGAGGAGATCGAGCGGCCGAAGCTCCTGCGCCTGCGCGCCGAGATGAAGGTGCCGGGCGGGGCCTGGCTCGAGATGCGCGCCGAGCCCTCCGGAGACGGCGGCTCGGTCTACACGCAGCGCGCGGTGTTCTTCCCGCAGGGCCTCGCGGGCAGGCTCTACTGGTTCGCGATCCTGCCCTTCCACGGCATCATCTTCAACGGCATGGCCAACCGCATCACGGCCACCGCGGCCGACCTGCCGGACTCCGGCGACGAGCGCTCCCCTGGCGGGCGCCGGGTGCAGCGGTGACAATGGAGGGGTCCGGCGGCGGCGAGGCCGCCCGGGACGCCGACGAGAGGAGCACGATGAGCGAACGGTCGAGTACGGACGCGGGGCGCGGACTCCAGCTGGGGAAGGTCCTCTTCATCGGGGACAGCATCATCCAGGCGGGAGCCTGGGGCGAGTGGCTGACGGAGTCGACGGTCGTCGACGAGGGAGTCGGAGGGGCCACCACGGCGGACGTCGTCGCGCGGCTCGCCGAGCTGGTCGCGCAGGAGCCGGACACGGTGGTGCTGCTGATCGGCACCAACGACCTCGCCTGGCACCGCACGACGGAGCACGTCGTGCGCAACATCGAGACGATCGTCGCGACGTTCCGGCGCGACCTCCCGGACGTGCGCATCCTGGTGACCTCGGTCCTGCCGCGCGGACACGAGTTCGCGCCGCAGATCCGCGAGATCAACCGCCACCTGTGGCAGTTCGCGCCCACGGCGCACGCGGGCTACCTCGACCTGTGGCCGGTGCTCGCGGGCGAGGACGGCGGACTGCTCGAGCAGTACTCGCCGGACGGCCTGCACCTCAACGAGGACGGCTACCGCGCCTGGCGCGAGGCACTGGGCCCGGCGCTCGAGGCGGTCGTGCGGATGCCTCCGCGGACCCGCCCGATCACGCTGCCCTACGACGAGTTCGCGCGGCCGAAGACGGCCTAGCGCAGCACAGTGGAGGGGGAGTCGACCGCAGGGTCGGCTCCCCCTCCGTCATTCCGCGGCCAGGGCGGCCTCGAAGGACGCGAGGGCGTCCGCGGAGAAGAGGACGAACCGGACCTCGTCGAGTGCGCCGTCCGCGGTCGCCTCGCGGACCGTCTCCACCGCGATGCGCGCCGCGTCGTCCATCGGCCAGCCGTAGACGCCCGCCGAGACGGCCGGGAAGGCGAGCGTCCGCGCGCCGAGACCGACGGCGGTGCGCACCGACTCGCGGTAGGCCGAGGCCAGGACGGCGCTGCGGTCCTCCGACCGCGAGTGGACGGGACCGACGGTGTGCACGACCCAGCGGGCGGGGAGGCGGCCGGCGGTCGTGGCGACCGCGGAGCCGGCGGGCAGGCCGTCCGGCAGCTCGGTCCCGCGGAGCCGGCGGCACTCGGCGAGGATCTCCGGTCCGCCCGCGCGGTGGATCGCGCCGTCGACGCCGCCGCCGCCGAGGAGCGACGAGTTCGCCGCGTTCACGATCGCGTCGACGTGCTCGCGGGTGAGGTCGCCGCGCACGGCTCTCAGGGTGGTCACGGCTCCTCCTCCAGGCTTCGTCCGAGGGCAGCGATCGCCGCAGGTCCCACGCGGCAGCAGCCGCCGATCAGATCCGCTCCCGCCGCGCGCCAGGAGGCGACCAGCGCGGGGTCGAAGGCCGCGTCGCCTGCCCAGCGACGCTCGACGGCGTCCCACTCCTCGCCGCTGTTCGGGTACACGACGACCAGCTTGCCGGTGACGGAGCGGGCGATGCGGACCGCCTCGGCGACGTCGCCGGGCGGGCAGCAGTTCACTCCCACGCCGACGACCTCCTCGGAGGCGGCGGCGACGGCGAGCGCCTCGGCCAGGGGCTCGCCGGACGCGGTGCGGCCCGAACGGCCGCTCACGCAGATCCAGGCGGGGACCGAGGAGCCCGCGAGGGCCTTCACGACGGCCCGCACCTCCCGCACCGACGGGATGGTCTCGACGGCGAGCAGGTCGGGCCCGGCCGCGGCCAGGGTCTCCAGTCGCGGGCGGTGCCAGGCGGCGAGCTCGCCGACGGTGAGGCCGTCGTCGCCGCGGTACTCGGAGCCGTCGCCGAGGCTAGCGCCGTAAGGGCCGACGGAGGCGGCGACCCAGCCGCTCTGCGCGCGCCGGGCCAGGTCGACGCTCTCCCGGAGGGCGCGCTCGGCGAGGCCCGGGGCCAGGCCCGCGGCCGCGAATCCGCTCGCGGACACCTGGTAGCTCGCGGTCACCGCGACCCGGGCGCCCGCCTCGGCGAAGGCGCGGTGCGCGTCGACGACCCGGCCGGGCTCCTCCAGCAGGACCCGGGCGCTCCAGAGCGAGGAGTCCACCGCGGCGCCCTGCGCCTCCAGCTCCGTGCCCAGGCCCCCGTCGAGCAGCAGCGGGCGCACCCGCGCCGCGGCGACGAGGCCGGCGGTCACGAGCGGTTGTTGGAGAGCTCGAAGATCTTCACGAGCTCGGCGATCGCCGCCTCGCGGGCGTCTCCGCCCTCCTCGAACATCGCGGTGATGTGCGTGCGGAGGTGGTTCTCGACGATGAGCTTGTTGAGCGAGCCGAGCGACTTCTGGATCGCGAGGGACTGCGTGACGATGTCGACGCAGTAGTCCTCGTTCTCGATCATCCGCTCGAGGCCGCGCATCTGGCCGCCCAGGATCCGGGCACGGTGCAGCGAGCGCTTCTTGAGGTCCTCGATCACTCCTCCAGCCTACGCGCCGCAGGCGGTACCCGGGCGGGGTATGCGCCCGCCTACGATCGAGGGGTGAGCACCCGCAAGCCGTCCCGCGCGACCGCCGCCCGCTACCCCTCGCGCGACCGCGCCCGCATGGCGCTCGCGCCCGGGATCCTCGGCGCGATCGTGCTGCTGGCCGGGCTCGCCCTCGTCGGCTCCGACGCCTACGACTTCATCCGCTACCCGGTCGCGATCCTCGCGGCGGTCATCGGCTGGTTCGCGATCCAGGCGCGCGCACTCCTCTGGCTGATCGGGCTCGTCCCGGTGCTCGTGCTGTGGAACCCGGTGGTGCCGTTCGCGTTCCCGGACGCGATCTGGTCCTCGCTGAGCCTCGCCGCGGTCGGCGTCTTCGTGGCGGCGGGCCTCGTCATCCGCGTCCCGACCCCGGAATGACGACGAGCGCGACCGTCCGCGCGTCTGAGCGCCGACCGGACCGCCCCGAGGAGTAGACTGGCGCCGCACCCGCACGCCGGGGATGCTGCGACCGGGTCCCAGACCCGTTGCTCGGAGCTCTCGACGGCCACCGGATGCACCGACGCCCGACACCTCCCCGGAGGCGATCCGGCGGATGCACGGCGACGGCAGCGCGCGGGAACCCCTCCTCCGCCCCCCGTCACACATCGAGGAGGAGCATGGCTCGCAGCGGCCAGCGTCAGTCCGGTCAGACGCGACGAGCGTCGAACGCCGCCGGGAGCCGACCCCGATCGCGCTCGCGCGGCGTGGACAACGCGGGGATCATCCCGATCCTCGCCCGCCGCGTCCGCGAGGTGGAGGCGAAGGCCCAGACCGGCAAGGTCGGGCCGACCAACCGGACGAAGTTCCTGGTGATCGCCCTCCTGATGCGCGAGGAGCGCAAGCG
Organism: Rathayibacter sp. AY1F4; assembly: GCF_002931775.1. NCBI lineage: Bacteria > Bacillati > Actinomycetota > Actinomycetes > Micrococcales > Microbacteriaceae > Rathayibacter > Rathayibacter sp. AY1F4. The sequence continues at coordinate 95,719 of NZ_PSVE01000011.1, read as the reverse complement.
GGTCAAGGTCGATCCCTCGCTCAGCGACGCGCAGCGCGCCGAGGAGATGAAGCGCCTCGACGGCATCGCCACGATCCTGGCCAAGACGGCCGCCCGCGACACCAGCCTGATCGCGTTGCTCGAATCGGAGGCCGGCGTCACGGCGGCCGCGCAGAAGCTCCGCCGCGACTGGCTGCTCGAGGCGGGCGCGGAGCTCACCCCCGACGAGCTGCTCATCGTGACCGAGCCGGAGCCCAAGCCCGCGGTGCCGGTCAACCAGGTCGTGCCGCAGTCGGTGCGCGCCCGCCAGCTGGCGAACCCCTTCCTCCCCCCGGACTTCTCGATCGCCGAGCCCTCGGCTCCGGCGCCGCGCCGCAGGCTCGACGACTGGGAGCTGCTCGGGCCGCTCTTCAAGGCGTTCGAGTACGGAGCGGGCGGACGGGCCGCGAGCATGGAGCTCCCGGAGCCGCCGAAGCTCGACCGGGTCTCGCCGCGCGGCCGCGAGCTGATGCCGCACCAGGCGCGCTTCATCGAGAGCGCCCGCGAGGGGCACCGCAGCTTCCTGCTCGCCGACGAGCCGGGTCTGGGCAAGACCGCGCAGAGCCTCCTCGCCGCGTCGGTGGTCGGGGCGTACCCGCTGCTCGCGGTGGTGCCGAACGTGGTCAAGATGAACTGGGCGCGCGAGGTGGAGCACTGGACGCCGCAGCGGCGCGCCACGGTGATCCACGGAGACGGCGGCACGCTCGACGCGTTCGCCGACGTGGTCATCGTCAACTACGACATCCTCGACCGGCACATCGGCTGGCTCGGGAGCCTGGGCTTCCGCGGCATGGTCGTCGACGAGGCGCACTTCATCAAGAACCTCCGCTCGCAGCGCTCGCAGAGCGTGCTCGCGCTGGCGTCGAGGATCCGCGAGACCACCCCGGGGCACGATCCGCTGATGATCGCGCTGACCGGCACCCCGCTGATCAACGACGTCGACGACTTCCGCGCCATCTGGCGCTTCCTCGGCTGGATCGACGAGACCAAGCCGGGACCGGAGCTGATGGGCCGCCTCGAGGAGACGGGCCTCACCCCCGCCGACACGGGCTTCTACCCGGAGGCGCGCGAGGCCGTGATCGACCTCGGCATCGTCCGGCGCAAGAAGATCGACGTCGCCGCCGACCTGCCGTCGAAGCGGATCGTCGATCTGCCCGTCGAGCTGGACGACGACCTCGGCCGCTCCATCCAGAAGGCCGAGCGCGAGCTCGGCGCCCGCATGCTGCAGCGCTTCAGGGCGGTCACCTCCTCGATCACGCACGAACTCGACGACGACGAGCGCGAGCGGTTCATCCGCATCGTGGCGCAGAGCGAGCTCGAGGAGTCGAAGTCGGCCAAGACCGGCGAGAACGTCTTCACCATGGTGCGCCGGATCGGCCAGGCCAAGGCGGCGCTGGCCGCCGACTACGCCTCGCAGCTGGCCCGCTCGGTGGGCAAGGTCGTCTTCTTCGCGAAGCACATCGACGTAATGGACCAGGCGGAGGACACGTTCGAGAAGCGCGAGCTCACGTCCGTCTCGATTCGGGGAGACCAGACCGCGGCGTTCCGCCAGACGCAGATCGACGCCTTCAACGAGGACCCCGACGTCTCGGTCGCCGTCTGCTCGCTCACCGCGGCGGGAGTCGGCGTGAACCTGCAGGCGTCGTCCAACGTGGTGCTCGCCGAGCTGTCGTGGACCTCGGCCGAGCAGACGCAGGCGATCGACCGCGTGCACCGCATCGGCCAGGAGGAGCCGGTGACGGCGTGGCGGATCATCGCGGCGCACACGATCGACGCGAAGATCGCCGAGCTCATCGACGCCAAGGCCGGTCTCGCCGCCCGCGCGCTCGACGGCGCGGACGCCGAGACGGCCTCGGCCGACACGGTGCAGCTGGACGCCCTCATGCACGTCCTGCGCGAGGCGATCGGCTGAGTGCACCCGGCCGGGCCGGCTGAGAGCTCAGCCGGTCCGGGCGAGCGGTGCGGCGAAGAAGTCCTTCTCGAACGAGCTCGACCGCAGGAACGCGTCCCTCATCGCGGCGCGCTCCCTCGGTGAGGCGTCGCGGGCGGCCTGCTCCGTGAACTCGATCGCCCGCTCGGTGGCCGTCGCGAAGACCGGGTCGCCGTACGTGAGCAGCCAGTCCGCGTAGGGGTGCTCGGGGTGCCCGGAGGCGGCGAGGCGGGACCCGACGTCGGCGTAGAGCCAGAAGCAGGGGAGCAGGGCGGCGACGATCTCGCCGTAGCCGCCCCGCGCGGCGACCGCGAGCAGGTGGTCGGTGTAGCCGCGGGTCACGGGCGCGGGAGTCGCGGCCCTAGTCCCGAGCCGGTCGCGGTGCAGCTGCGCCTCCGCCGCGAGTGCGGACGCCGAGCCCTCGGCCCAGAAGACCTGCTCGGCGGTGGTCGGCGCGCGCTGCGCCGCCACGGCCAGGACGCGGGCGTACTCGGTGAGGTAGAGAGCGTCCTGCTCGAGGTACCACTCGAAGTCCTTCCGCCCGAGGGAGCCGTCGCCGAGGGCCCGCACGAACGGGAGCGCGTCGATCTCGTCGCGGAGGGTCCGCGTCCGCTCCCAGACGTCCGCGCAGAACGCCGGAGGACGTTGCCGGTGGAAGTGGTCGATCGGGCCGTTGCCGGAGCCGACCTCCAGGGCGTCGGCGGCGCGCAGGGCGCCGGTCAGCCACTCCTTGGCCTCCGTCAGCGCCTCGACCAGGGCGTCGGAGGAGGCGTCGCGCCCGGCCAGGAGCGTCGCCATCGCGGACGAGAGCGAGCACCCGGTGCCGTGCGTGTTGGAGGTGGCGACGCGCTCGCCGGGGACCTCGCGCACGAGGCCGTCGGGGGTGACGATCGCGTCCGGGGTGGCGGGGCCGTCGAGGTGGCCGCCCTTCACCAGCACGGCGGCGTCGAGGGCGCGGGCGAGTGCCGCCCCCTGCGCGAGCGCGGCCGGCCAGTCGGAGGCGGTCGGCTCTCCGGCCAGCACGCCCAGCTCGGGGAGGTTTGGCGTCACCAGGTCGGCGCGGCGGAGCAGGTCGCGCACGGCGTCCTCGGCTTCGGGAGCGAGCAGCCGGTGACCGCTGGTCGCGACCATCACCGGATCTACGACCACGACGGGCGGGCGGACCTCGTCGAGCCACTCGGCGACGACTCCGGCGTACTCGGCCGTGGCGAGCATCCCGATCTTCACCGCGTCGATCGTGACGTCGTCGCTCACCGCGTCGAGCTGCTCGCGGAGGAACGCGGCGGGCGGGAGGTGCACGGAGCGGACCCCGTGCGTGTTCTGCGCGACGAGCGCGGTGACGACCGCCATGCCGTAGCCGCCGAGCGCGCCGATCGACTTGAGGTCGGCCTGGACGCCTGCACCGCCGGTCGGATCGGTGCCGGCGATGCTGAGGACACGGGGGACGCGGGCGCCGGCGGTCACCGGTCCCACTCCGCTCGGATCAGGCGGGCGGCCGCCGCGGGGTCGGCGGCCGTGCAGAGCGCCGACACGACCGCGAGGCCGGCCGCACCGGCGAGGCGGAGTGGCCCCGCGTCCGCGGCTCCGACTCCGCCGATGGCGACGCAGGGCAGCGCCGTGGCCGCGGCGAGGGCGGCGAACCCGTCGACACCGAGGGGAGCGGGGTGGTCGGGCTTGGTCGCGGTGGGCCGGATGACGCCGACTCCGAGGTAGTCGACCGTCCCCGCGGGCAGGGCGCGGACGGCGGCGAGGTGCTCGGGGGTGTTCGCGGTGAGCCCGATCACCGCGTCGGGTCCGAGCAGCGAGCGGGCGGCGGTGACGGGGAGGTCGGACTGCCCGAGGTGGACGCCGTGGACGCGGGCGCCCGCGAGGCGGGCGGCGAGGGCGACGTCGACGCGGTCGTCGACCAGCAGGGTCGTGCGCTCGTCGAGGACGGCGGCGACGGCCCGGGTCAGGGCGACGAGCTCGGCGGCGGAGGCGTCGTGATCGCGGATCTGCACGGTCGTGACTCCGCCCCGGACGGCGGCGGCGACCACGGCGGGCACGCCGCGCGGGCCGCACTGGGCGGTGTCCGTGACGAGGTGGAGCGAGAGGTCGAGGCTCATGCGATCCGCGCCCCGGCCTCGGCGTCGGCCGGCTGGAGGGCAGTGAGGGCGTCGAGGAGGCCGACGGCGAAGGATCCGGGACCGCTGCTCGCTACGGCGGCCCGCTCGGCGGCGAGGCCCCAGACCGCGGAGGCGCTGACGGCCGCGTCGAGCGGGCGGGCGCCCGCGCCGAGGAACGCCGCCATCACGGCGCCGAGCGCGCAGCCGCCGCCGGTCACGCGGGTCAGCAGCGGGTGGCCGCCCGTGACCCGGACGATCCGCTCGCCGTCGGTGACGAGGTCGACCGCTCCCGAGACGGCGATCACGCCGCCGGTGCGGCGGGCGAGGACGCGGGCGGAGTCGAGCGCTTGCTCGGCGGTGTCGACGGCGTCCACGCCGCGCCCGCCCGCACCGGCTCCCGCGAGGGCGAGGATCTCGGAGGCGTTGCCGCGGATGATCGCGGGCCGCGCCTCGAGCAGCTCCACCGCCAGAGCGGTGCGGACGGGCAGCGGGCCGACGGCGACCGGATCGAGCACCCAGGGGGTGCCGGCGCGTCCGGCCGCGGCGACCGCCTCGCGAGCACCCTCGCGCTGCTCCGCTCCGGGCGTGCCGAGGTTGACGAGCACCGCGGAGGCGAGGCCCGCGAAGACGCCCGCCTCGCCGGGCAGGTCGCACATCGCCGGGCTGGCACCGAGGGCCAGCAGGCTGTTGGCGGTGAAGCCGGTGACGACCGCGTTCGTGATGCACTGCACCAGGGGCCCGGCGGCACGGAGCTCGGCGAGATCGCGACCCACGGACACCGGGTCGGGCGCCGTGTCGGCGGGGAGGATCGGGTGGACAGGCGTGCGAATGCTCATTCGCGACATCCCTTCGCTAGTACGAACTAGATCAGGTTCAACGGGTCTTCTCTCAGCCCTGGCGGGCACCCCGTGTCACTGCGCACGACCCTAGCAGCGGGCGCGGGCGCGCTCGCTGCTGCAGTGCGAGAGGAGCCAGCGGGCCGTCGTCGCCCCTTCGCTCGGGAGCGGCCGCTCAGCCGGTGAGGATCGTCGAGTCGCCGCGCGGCCCCACCGCGACGCGGAGGCCGATCGGCAGCCGCTCGCGCATCGCGTCGACGTGGCTGATCAGGCCGATCGTCCGACCGCCCGACCGCAGCTCGTCGAGCGTGCTGAGCGCCGTCTCCAGCGTCTCGGCGTCGAGCGAGCCGAAGCCCTCGTCGATGAACATGGTCTCGAGCGAGATGCCGCCGGACTGCGCCGTCACCACGTCGGCGAGGCCGAGGGCGAGGGCGAGCGAGGCGAGGAACGTCTCGCCGCCGGAGAGCGAGGCGGGCTGCCGGCGGACGCCGGTGAAGGCGTCGAGCACGTCGATCCCGAGGCCGGAGGCGGCGCCGCGGTAGGCGAGCGAGTCGTCGTGGGCGAGCGCGTAGCGGCCGCTGGTCATCGCGTCGAGGCGGAGGTTCGCAGCGGTCACGATCTCCTCCAGGCGTCCGGCGAGGGCGAAGGCCTCGAGGTCCATCCGGCGCGTGTTCTGGCCCCGGCCGGAGACGGTCTCGGCCAGCGCGCGCAGCTCCTCGTGGCGGCGGAGGCGCTCACCCAGCACCGCGAGGCGGCCCGCGGCCGTCGCGGCGAGCTCGACCAGGCGCTCCGAGCGGTGCTCGAGCACGGAGAGGCCGGCTCGCGCCTCGTCGCGACGGGCGGAGGCCTCGCGCGAGCGCTCCTCGGCGGCGGCGAGGTCGACGGCTGCGCCCGGCAGTCCGCGGAGCTCCGGATCGGCGAGCACCGCCTCCGTCGCGCTCCGCCGTCGCTCGTGCTCGGCGACGACGGCCTCGGCCCGCGCCCGGTCCCCGCTGGCCAGCGCGGCCGACTCGGCCTCCTCGGCGGTCGTGAAGCCGCGCTCAGCGAGGACCTCGGCGAGCTCCTCCCGGGCGGCGGCGGCGGCCTCGGACCGCGAGACGGCCGCCTCCTCGGCCTCGACCAGGGCGACGGCACGGCGGCGCTGGGCGCTCAGCTGCTCGACCCGCGAGGCGACGCTCGTCGCGCCGTCGCGGAAGGCCTCGACGCGCTCCCGCAGCAGCCGCAGCGCTTCAGCGGCGAGGGCGGACTCGTCGGCGCGGGCGCGGTGCTCCTCGCGAGCGTCGTCCCGCCCGGTCGTGAGAGCGTCGATCCGGGTGCGCAGCCGGGTGCGCTCGCGCCGCAGCTCCTCCATGCGGGCGGCCGCGGCGCGCGCCGATGCGAGCCGCTGCTCGTGCGCCGGGCGGAGCGACTCCGGATCCGCGTCCCCGCCCACGCGCTCCTCGAGCGCCGCGAGAGCCCGAGCCGCGGCTCCCTCGCGCTCGCGGGCGCCGTCGAGGGCGGCGGCGGCGCGCTCCACCGCGACGCGGGCCCGGTCGAGGTCGTCGGTGCCTACCGTCGTCGGGCCGTCGTGCTCGGCCGGGCGGGGGTGCTCGCACGAGCCGCAGACGGGGCAGGGCTCGCCCGGCTCCAGCCGCTCGGCGAGCTCCCCGGCGAATCCGGCGAACCGGCGCGCGATCAGGGCGGCCTGCTCCGCGGCGCGCTCGCCGTGGACGCGCGCCGCGTCGGCGTAGGCCGTGCGGAGCCGCTGCAGACCCGCCGCAGTGAGATCGCGCTCGAGGGCCGCGGCGATCCTCCGCTCGAGCGCGGCGAGCTCGTCGACGCGCGCGGGGACGGCGGCGGCCTCCCCGGCCAGAGACTCCTCCTCGGCGGCGAGCGCGTCGACGCGGGCGGGCAGCTCGCGCAGCTCCGCCTCGATCCCGGCGAGCTCGGTCGCCGCCGCCTGCTCGGCGCGTACGGACCGCTCGGCGACGCGCTCCGCGTCGGGGAGCCGGCGCTCCTCGGCCAGCGCCTCGGCGAGGGCGCCGAGGACAGCGGCGAGCCGTTCGGCCGTCTCGGCGGCCGGGCCTCTGGACGCGTCCCCGTAGGCGTCGGCGGCGAGGTCGCGCTGCTGCCGGGCGGCCCGCTCCTTCTCGGCGGCTGCCCGGGCGGAGCGGAGCAGCGGCAGCACGCCGTCGGCCCGGCGCGCGCGCCCGATCGCGGCCCGCTGCTGCTCGACGTGCGCCTCGGCGACCGCGAGCTCCTCGGCCTCGATGAGGGCGCGCCGGCGACGCTCCTGGCCCCGGGCGATGCGCCGGGCGTCGTCGAGAGCGGTGCCCGCGGCCTCGTGCGCCGCGTCGGCCGCGGCGGAGCCGGCCCGGGCCGCCTCGAGCGGAGCGGCGAGCCGCGCCGGCAGCCCGGCGAACCAGGCGGCGTCCGGCAGAGGCGGCTCGGCTCCGTCATCGAGGAGCCGGACGGCCTCGTCCGCGAGCGCCGTCACGGCCGCGCGCTCCTCCTCGAGCCCGACGGCGCTCGCATCGCGCTGCTCGAGCAGGCGGCGGCGGAGCAGATCGAAGCGCTCGGTCGCGAAGAGCGTGCGCAGGAGCCGCTGCCGGTCGTCGTTCTTCGCGAGCAGGAACTCGTGGAAGCGGTTCTGCGCCAGCAGGATCACCTGGAGGAACTGGTCCTTCGTCAGGCCGACGATCCGGCCGATGTCGGCGCCCACCTCCTTCGCGCTCGACGAGAGCCCGACCCAGGTGCCCTCGACCTGCTCCAGCAGCTCGACCTTCGCAGGCTGGGTCGTGGTGCCGGTGCCGCGCCGCTTCGGCCGCTCGTACTCGGGCGAGCGCCGGACGCGGTAGACGCGCCCCGCCGCTTCGAACTCGAGCTCGGCGAAGGTCTCGTCCTCGGGGCCGCTGTGGTCGCTCCGGAGGCGCGAGGCGGTGCCGTCGAAGCGGGGGACCGAGCCGTAGAGCGCGAACGCGATCGCGTCGAGGATCGTCGACTTGCCCGCTCCGGTGCGCCCGGCGATGAGGTACACGCCCACGTCCTCGAGCCGGTCGAAGTCGACGCACTGCTCGGCGCGGAACGGTCCGAGCCCGGCGAAGGCGAGCCGGCGGATCCTCACCGCAGAGCCTCGGCCTCGACGGCCGCGAGCGCGTCGAGGGTGAGGGCGCGCTCGGTGTCCGTGGCGCCGTGGCCGCCGCGGACGTGGGCGAGGAAGTCGTCGACGACCTCCACGTCGCTCCGTCCGCGGATCCGCTCGGCGTACGCGCGCGGCTCGGCCGCGGCGTGCGGGGGCCGGTGCTCGAGCGTGGCGCAGCCGGGGAAGCGCGACTGCAGGCGCGCCATCGCGTCGAGCGGGCGCACGGGATCGGTGAGCACCGCCGAGACCCAGTCGCCCTCCACCTCGGCCAGGGAGGGATCGCGCAGCAGCTGCTCGAGCTCGCCCTCGATCACGCTGAGCCTCCTCGGCACGGGGAGCGGCGACCACTCGACGCCCTCGAGCCCCTCGGGCCCGATCGTCACCAGCCAGGCGCCGCGCGGCTTCGACGCCTCGCCGAACGAGTAGTGCAGCGGCGCTCCGGAGTAGCGCACTGCCGGCAGCAGCTCGGCGCGTCCGTGGATGTGCCCGAGCGCCGCGTAGTCGGCCGCGGCGAAGTGCTCGACCGAGACGTAGTCGAGCCCGCCCGCCGTGATGTCGCGCTCGAGGACCGCGGCCGGGGCTCCGACCGCGAAGCAGTGCGCGAGCACGACCCAGGGACGGCCCGCCGCCTCGGCGGCGGCGCGCACCCGCGCCATCGCGAAGGCGAGCACGTCCTCGTGGCGGCGCAGCTGCTCCTCCGGGTGCCGGTGGCGGTAGAGGGCGGGCTCGAGGAAGGGGATGCCGTGGACGCCGACCTCGAGGCCGGACGCGTCGCGCAGCAGGACCGGCTCGGCGTACGCCTCGGGGTCGGTGAGGACGTGGACGCCCGCTCCGCGCAGGAGCCCGGCCTGGAAGCCGAGCCGGGCGGGGGAGTCGTGGTTGCCGCTGGTGAGGACGACCTCGGCGCCGGCCGCGCGGATCGCCTCGAGCGTGCGGGTGAGGAGGGTGTAGTGCTCCGCGGCGGGCACGGCGGAGTCGAAGACGTCGCCGGCGATCAGCACCGCGTCCACGCGCTCGGCCCGCACCGTCTCGACCAGGGCCTCGAGCACGGTCGCGAGCGCCGCCGTCGTGGAGTGCCCGTGGAAGGTGCGGCCGATGTGCCAGTCCGAGGTGTGCAGCAGCTTCACGGTCGTCCTTCCTCTGCGTCGTCCGGGGGAGCGACTCCAGGCTAGTGAGGCCCTCCGACACCGGCGGCGCAGCGGACACCTCCCGTTCACCGGGAGGTGCACAATAGGGCGTCGGTCGAGCAGAGGAGATGGTCGTGAAGCTGCCCCGCGTCCCCGCGACGATCCTGGGTCTGGGCTCGCGCACCCGCGCCGCCGCCGAGGACACCGCTCCCATCCAGCGTCTGCGCCCGGACGACGAGCCGGCCCGCACCAGCACGGTCGACAACGCGATCTACCAGGACGGCCGCCGGGTCGTCTCGCCCGGCAGCATCCCGGAGGCGCTCGCCGCCCTGCAGAAGCTGCCCGACGCGATGGCGTGGATCGGGCTGTACCGGCCGAACGCGGCCGAGCTCGCCGCGCTCGAGGACGAGTTCTCGATGCACCCGCTCGCCCTCGAGGACGCGATCAGCGCGCACCAGAGGCCCAAGCTCGAGCGGTACGGCAGCGACATGTTCGTAGTGCTGCGCGCCGCCAGCTACTCCGACCAGCGCGAGGAGGTCGACTTCGGCGAGCTCCACCTGTTCGTGGGGTCGAACTTCGTCGTCACGGTCCGCCACTCCGAGAAGCCCGACCTCTCGCTGGTGCGGCGGCGGATGGAGGCCGATCCGGAGCTGCTGCGCGTCGGCCCGGTCGCCGTGCTGTACGCGATCCTCGACGCCGTCGTGGATCAGTACTCGCCCGTCGTCGCCGGTCTCGAGAACGACATCGACGAGATCGAGGCGCAGGTCTTCGAGGGCGACCCGGCGGTGTCCCGCCGCATCTACGAGCTCAGCCAGGAGGTGCTGGACTTCCAGCGTGCGGTCGCTCCGCTGACCGGCATGCTCGGGCGGCTCGTCACCGACTTCGAGGTGTTCCAGTCGGATGTGGAGCTGCGCCGCTACATCCGCGACGTCGCCGACCACGTCGCGCTCGTCACCGAGCGGGTCGACGGCTTCCGCACCACGCTGCGGGAGATCCTGGCGGTGAACGCGACCCTCGTCGCCCAGCGCCAGAACGAGGACATGAAGAAGCTCGCGGAGGTGGGCAACCAGCAGAACGACGAGGTCAAGCGGATCTCCGCCTGGGCGGCCATCTTCTTCGCGCCGACCATGATCTCGAGCATCTACGGCATGAACTTCGACGTGATGCCCGAGCTGCACGTGGCGTGGGGGTACCCGGCGGCGCTCGCGGCGATGCTCGCCTCGAGCGTGGTGCTGCACCGGCTCTTCAAGCGGTGGGGCTGGCTCTGAGCCCGCGTCCCGCGACGTGTCAACACCGTGACGGTCCCGGAGGCTCCGCGTAGCGTCGGTCGCGGGCCGTCCGGCCCCTGAGCGGAGGGACTCCCGATGACTCCGGAGGACACGACCACGACGGCCCCGCGGCCCCGCTCCCTCTGGCGGGCGGGCGCGGCTCCGATCCCCTCCGACGAGTTCGTCCCGGGCGCGCACTTCGATGACGTCGTGGTCGGCGCCGGACTCACCGGGCTGGTCACCGCGCTCCTCCTGCAGCGGACCGGCCGGCGCGTGCTGGTGCTGGAGGCGCGGGAGGTCGGCGCGGTCACGACCGGGAACACGACGGCGAAGCTCAGCCTCCTGCAGGGAGCGCACCTCTCCCGGATCGCGGAGCGCAACATCCCCGCGGTGACCGAGGCCTACGTCGCGGCGAACCTCGCGGGCTTCCGCTGGCTGCTCGACTACTGCGAGGGCGCGGGCGTGCCGGTGCAGAGGCGCACCGCCTACAGCTACGCGCAGACGCCCGAGGGCGTGGACGCCGTCCTGAAGGAGCACGCGACCGCGCGCCGCTTCGGCCTCGCGACCCGCCTCGTCGGCGAGCTCGACGTGCCGTTCCCCAGCACGGCGGCCGTCGCCCTCGACGACCAGGCCCAGTTCGACCCGATGGACGTCCTCACGGCGCTCGCCGCCGACTTCCGCGCCGCCGGGGGCACCCTGGTGCAGGGCGTCCGGGCCCTCGGGATGCGAGCGACCGCTCCCGTCCGGGTCCGCACCAGCGCGGGCCCGGTGACCGGGGACCGGGCCTACCTGCTCACGGGGGCGCCGATCCTCGACCGCGGCCTGTACTTCGCCAAGATCGCCGCGCTGCGCTCGTACGCGGTCGCGTTCCGCACCGACGCGCCGATCCCCGACGGCATGTACCTCTCGGTCGACGAGCCGTCCCGCTCGGTGCGCGACGCCGAGCGCGACGGCGAGCGGCTCCTCCTGATCGGCGGCAACGGCCACCCCGTGGGGCGCAGGCCCGTCACCTCGGAGGCGGTGGACGACCTGGTCGCCTGGACGCGGCGGTCCTTCCCGGGGGCGGAGCCGGTCGCGCAGTGGAGCGCCCAGGACTACGAGCCGTTCCACCGTGTGCCGTTCGTGGGCTGGCTGCCGCGGGGCCGCGGACGGATCTTCCTGGCGACCGGCTACGACAAGTGGGGGATGACCAACGCGGTGCAGGCCGCGCTGACGCTCGTCGCCGACCTCGAGGGCGGGACGCCGGCCTGGGCGAGGACGCTGCACCGCCGGCCCACGCTGCCGCGGGTGATGGCGGAGGGGCTCGGCGCCGGGCTGGCGGTGGGCGCCTGGTACGCCCGCGGCTGGTCGGCAGTGCTCCGCGCGCCCCGGTCGGCCGGGGTGGTGCCGGCGGAGGGCCAGGGCTCGCTCGCCCGCGACGGCCTGCAGCCCGTCGCGGTCTCCACCGTGGAGGGGAGGCGCTGCGCGGTGTCGGCGGTGTGCCCGCACCTCGGCGGGATCGTCACCTGGAACGACTCGGAGCGCAGCTGGGACTGCCCGCTGCACGGCTCCCGCTTCGCAGCCGACGGGACGGTGCTGGAGGGGCCGGCGGTCGAGCCGCTCGCCCCGCTGGGCTAGGCCGGCCGCCGGCTCCGCAGAGCCGAGCCGGCGGCCGGCCCCGCAGAGCAGGCGGCTCAGTCCTCGTCCGCTCCGGGCTCCGCGACCTCGTCGCCGTCCGCGCCCGAGGCGTCGCCGGTCGTGTGCAGATCGGTGTCGCCCGGGATGCTGAAGTCGCTCAGCGGGTCCAGGGGCTTCTTGTCGTCGGTGTCGTCGCTCATGCCTGCCACCCTACGAGCGTCCGGCGAGGCGCTGCACCGCGGCGACCGGGATCGACAGCCACTCCGGCCGGTTGCGCGCCTCGTAGATCGCCTCGTAGACGGCCTTGTCGAGCTCGAACGCGTCGAGCACCGCCCGGTGCGCGGTGACCGCGTCGCCCGCTCGCTCGGCGTAGCCCTCGAGGAACGCGGCACGGCTCGCCGCCGCCCACGCCGCCCTCGAGGCGCCCGGCTCGGCCTGCTCGTGCGCACCCGCCGCGTAGTCGAAGGAGCGCAGCATCCCCGCCACGTCGCGCAGCGCCACGTCGGGAAGACGGCGCTCGTGCATGGGCCGCAGCGGCTCGCCCTCGAAGTCGAGGAGCACCCAGCCGCGATCGGGCACGGACAGGACCTGCCCGAGGTGGTAGTCGCCGTGGATGCGCTGGAGCCTCGGCCACGGCGCGGTCTCGGCGGCGCGGAACACGGCCTCGATCGCCTCCGAGTCCTCGGCGATCACGGGGACCTCTGCCGAGGCGATGCGCAGGCGACGGCGCATGGCCGCGACCATCCGCTCGACGACCTCGGACGTGGTGTCCTCGGTCGGCATGACCTCCGCCAGCGTCGCGTGCACCTCGGCGGTGGCGCGGCCCAGCTCGCGGGCGGGTCCGGTGAAGTCGGAGTCGGCGGCGACCGCCTCGAGGGCGACGCGCCACGCGTCCTGGACCCCGGGGAGGAACTCCTGGGCGAAGGCGAGGTGCCCGAAGGCGCGGCCCGTCTCCTCGCCCTCGTCGTCCCACTCGCCGGTCACGTTGCCGAGCACGGGCGGGACGAGGGCGCTCCCGGCGGCGTTGAGCGCCGACTGCACCGTCACGTCCGGGTTGTCGCCGTGGTGGAGGGCGCGGAAGACCTTGACGATCACCGGCGTCGCGTCGGATCCGTCGTCGGCCGTGGTGCGGACGATCACCGAGGTGTTCGACTGCTCGCCGCTGAGCACCTTCGAGGACGCGAACGCCCCGATCGCGGCACCCGGCTGCCGGTGGCCCTCGGCGCGGGCGCCGCCCTGAGCGCCGTCCTCGTCGGAGCGGCCGCCGTCGGCGATCATCCCGAGCAGGGCGCGGGCGAACACCGGGTCGCGCGGAGCGTCGTACACGTAGTGCGAGTCGTCGGAGTAGACGAGGGCGTCCTCGAGCCCGGGCACCGGAGCCGCGTGGACGGTCACCGGCACCTGGTACAGCACCGGGCTCGTGCCTGCCCGGTCGATGAAGAGGTGGTCCACCACCTCCGCCTCGCCGGGGTGCAGCGACCAGGCGCCGCGGACCTCCAGCTCGGGGCGCCGCCCCTTGCTCGCGTACCACCTCTGGTCCGCCACCCATGCGGCGATGCGGTCGATCGACAGGCCTGCGCTCATGCTCTTCCCTCCGTCGGCACCCCGAACCCTACTGGCCGCGGGCGACGGGCGGAGGGGCTTGCGGCGGGGCGCTCAGGCCAGCTCGAGCACGTCCAGCGTCCAGGCGTACTCGAACGCGATCTCGCGCCAGCGCTCGTAGCGTCCGCTCACTCCGCCGTGTCCCGCGGTCATCTCGGTGCGCAGCAGCGCGGGAGCGCCGACCTCGCGGAGCCTGGCCACCCACTTCGCCGGCTCCACGTAGAGCACCCGGGTGTCGTTGAGGCTCGTCGTCGCGAGGATCCGGGGGTACTGCACATCCTCGCGGACGTTCTCGTAGGGCGAGTACGACTTCATGTAGGCGTAGACCTCGGCGTCGTGCAGCGGGTCGCCCCACTCGTCCCACTCGATCACCGTGAGCGGGAGCGACGGGTCGAGGATCGAGGTGAGCGCGTCGACGAACGGGACCTGCGCGAGGACGCCGGCGAACGCCTCCGGGGCGAGGTTCGCGACCGCGCCCATCAGCAGGCCGCCGGCCGACCCTCCCTGCGCGACCAGGCGGTCCGGAGTGGTGAAGCCCGCGTCGACCAGGTGCCGCGCCGCGGAGACGAAGTCGGTGAAGGTCGTCCGCTTCGCCAGCGTCTTCCCGTTCTCGTACCAGGAGCGGCCCATCTCCCCGCCGCCGCGGACGTGCGCGACGGCGAAGACGACGCCGCGGTCGAGCAGCGAGAGGCGCGCGATCGAGAAGCCCGGGTCGATGCTCGCCTCGTACGAGCCGTAGCCGTAGAGGAGGAGCGGCGCGGGGGCCGAGTCCGGATCGGCGGCGTCGCGGCGCCAGACGAGCGAGAGGGGCACCCGCGTGCCGTCCTCCGCCACGGCCCACTCCCTCCTCTGCACGTAGAGCGCGGGGTCGTAGTCGCCGAGCACCGGCTGCTGCTTGAGCACCGTGCGCTCGCCCGTCGCGACGTCGAGCGCGAGCACGGTCGAGGGGGTGACGAACGAGGTGTAGGCGAGGCGGAGGGAGGGTTGCTCCCACTCCGGGTTCCCCGCCAGGCCCGCGTCGTAGAGCGGCTCGTCGAAGACGATCTCCTCGAGCCGCGCTCCGGCGCCGTCCTCGCGGAGCAGCCCGAGCCGGGTGGCTCCGTCGGCCCGGTAGGAGACGACGACGTGCCCGGCGAAGGCGTCGACGCCCTCGATCCGGCGGCCCTCGCGGTGCGGCACCACCACGCGGCGCTCGCGGGCCCGGGCATCGGCGTCGAGCGACAGGTCGGCCGGCTCCTCGACGATCTCGAAGTCGAGGGCGCCGTCGTTGTGCACGATCAGCAGGCGGTCGCGTCCGTCGACGACGGCGTGCTCGACCTCGTACTCCACGCCCTCGCGGCGCGGCCACACCGAGCGGAAGGAGCCGGTCGGGTCGGACGCGTCCAGCAGCAGGCACTCGCTCGTGATCTTGCTCCCGATCTCGATGACGAGGAAGCGGCGGCTGCGGGTGAGGCCCACGCCGATCCAGTAGCGCTCGTCGGGCTCGGCGAAGACGACCTCGTCCGGGGTCCCGGCGCCGACCTCGTGCCGCCAGATCGTGTCGGGGCGCCAGGAGTCGTCGACGGTCGGGTAGAAGACGAAGCGCGCGTCGGCGCCGAACGTCGCTCCGCCGCCGGTGCCCTCGATGACGTCCGGCAGGTCCTCGCCGGTCTCGAGGTCGCGAATGCGGAGGGTGTAGCGCTCGTCGCCCTCGACGTCGGTGCCGAAGAGCAGCCGTCGGCCGTCCGCCGAGACGTCGAAGCTGCCGAGCGAGAAGAAGTCGTGTCCCTCCGCCTCCGCGTTGCCGTCCAGGACGACCTGCTCGCCCTCGAGCGGGCCGCCCTCGGCGATCGACGGCGGCGTCCAGTCGTCCGGCCCGCTGATCGGCGCCCGGCAGTGCACGGCGTACTGGCGGCCCTCGTAGGAGCGCGAGAAGTACCACCAGGAGCCCTCCCGGACGGGGACCGAGAGGTCGGTCTCCTTCGTCCGCGAGCGGATCTCCTCGAACAGGCGCTCGCGCAGCGGAGCGAGAGGAGCCAGCACCGCCTCGGTGTACGCGTTCTCGGCCTCGAGGTGCGCGATCACCTCGGGGCTCTCCTTCTCGCGCAGCCACTCGTAGTGGTCGACCACCACGTCGCCGTGGTGGCGGCGCTCGAGGGGGACGCGGCGGACGACGGGCGGAACGGGCGCGGTCATCGCTCCAGCCTAGGGCGAGGGCGCCCCTGGCGGCCCCGGGGTGCCGCAGCGGCGCCGGGCGTGATCACAATGGAGCATGGCCAGCGGTGCGGAGAACGAGTCGGCGACGTCCCGGGCGGGCGGTGCGCGGAGAGTGCAGACCGAGGTCGAGCGCAAGTACGACGTCGACGCGGGCACCCGGCTGCCCGACCTGACCGGCACCGGGAGCGTCGCGAGCGTCCGCACGGAGGAGCCGGTGACCCTCCGCGCCGAGTACTTCGACACCGCCGAGCGCGCTCTGTCCCGGGCGCGGATCACGCTGCGCCGCCGCGAGGGCGGATCCGACCAGGGCTGGCACGTCAAGCTGCCCGGCTCCTCCGGCCGCACCGAGATCCACGCGGAGCTCACGGCCTCGCGCACGGTCCCGTCCGCCGTCCGCGAGCCGGTGCTCGGGCAGGTGGGGCGCGCGCCGCTCGAGCCGCTGGCGCTGCTCGAGACGGTCCGCTCGATCACCCGCGCCCTCGACTCCCACGGGCGGGAGCTCGCCGAGATCGCCGACGACCTGGTGACCGCGCGCGATCAGCGCACCGGCCGCGAACGGCGCTGGAGGGAGTGGGAGGTCGAGCTCGTCGACGTCCCGGGGGACGAGGGCGAGCGGATCCTCGACGCGATCGAGCAGCGCCTCCTCGCCGCGGGCGCCCGCCCGGCCGCCAGCGCCTCCAAGCTCGCCCGGGCCACCGGCGGCCCCATCGAGGAGACGGTCCCGGATCCGCGCAACGGCGGGGAGGCGGCGCTCGCCGCGGTCCGCTCGCTCCTGCGCGAGCTGCGCGCCGTCGACCCGCGGGTGCGCCTCGAGGCCGACGACGCCCTGCACCGGATGCGCGTGCTCGCGCGCCGGCTCCGGTCCGTCCTCGCCGCCTCCCGCTCCGTGCTCGACCGTGCGGCGACCGACCCCGTGCGGGACGAGCTGCGCTGGTTGGGAGGGGTCCTCGGCGCGGCTCGCGATCAGGAGGTGCTCGCCGAGCGGTTCCGCACCTCCCTGGCGGCCGTCGAGGGCGCCCCGAGCACCCCCTCCGCCCTGCTGGAGGAGATCGAGCACCGGCACGCCTCGGCGCTGCGCCGCGTCGACCGCACTCTGCGCGGCGGCCGCTACCTCGCGCTCCTCGCCTCGCTCGACGCCCTGCTCGCGGACCCGCCCCGCACCGCGCGTGCGGGCTCGAGCGCGACGGCGCTGGTGCGCCGCTCCGTCGCGAAGGACCTCGCGCGCATCTCCGCGGCGGGCTCCGCGGCGGCCGGCGGCTCGCTCGAGGCTCGTCACGACCTGCGGAAGGCGGCGAAGCGGCTCCGCTACACCGTGGAGGCGTGGCGGGCGGTCGTCCCCGAGGCCGTCGGCGCCCGGCGCCGCTCGCTCGCCGAGGCGGGCGAGGACCTCGCCGACGCCCTGGGGGAGGAGCGCGACGCGCTCGCCGCCCGTGCGCTGATCCTGGAGGAGGCCGATCGCAGCGGGGAGGGGGCCTTCGCGCTGGGGGTCGTCGCCGCCGAGGAGCGGCACCGCGCCAGGCGGGCCGCGAAGGCCGCGGAGAAGGCGGGGGACCGTCTGGGGTCGCTCTCGCGCTGACCGTGCGGCCCCGCGGTCGCTGTCAAGCCGACGGCCCGGTCACACGGACGAAATCCACGGCGGATAATGTGAATCATGCCTTCCGTCCGTGCTCTTCCGTCACCGCTCCTGCGCCCGCGCCACTTCGACCGCGACGACGTCGTGGTCCATGCCGGCCTGTTCTCGCTGGTGAACTCGAGTACGACGCCCCGCGCGGCCTGGACCGAGGACCTGATCGCCATCGGCGAGGTCCTCGACGCCGCCGAATTCCCCTACCGCCTCATCCGCGGCACCGACGGCTCGCCCTTCCTCGCGGTGGACCGCGTGCTCGGCGCCGAGCTGGCGACGCTGCTGGCGCGCGCCTTCGCGACCGAGCCCTTCTACGCCAAGACGGTCGACAAGCGGGGCACCCCGCCGCAGCTCCTGGCCGAGGGCGTGCTCGCGCCGTATCCGCGCGCCTCCGTCTTCAAGCTCTTCCGCCCGCGCGTCTCCTCCACGGGATCGCTGCGCTACGGCGCCCGCAGCGGCGTCCGCCTCGAGCTGTGGAAGGTGGGCGAGGAGGAGATCATCACTCCCGCCGAGAACGCGCTCATGCGCAACAGCCTCCCCGTCGCCGAAGCCATCGACGCCCACGTCGAGGCGTACGGCCGCACCTGGCCGACGTTCGAGGGCATGTTCGAGCCGCTCGTCAGCGACATCCGCTTCGAGGTGGACATCGTCTTCTCGTGGGTCGACGGCACCGACCTGGAGTTCCAGCGCGCCCGTGCGGCCCGCATGGCGAGCTACGTGGTGGGCGAGGGCGACGACGCTCCGGCGCGCTTCCGCCAGATCGACGAGCTCAAGTACGCCCTGCGCAGCGTCTACATGTACGCGCCGTGGATCCGGCACATCTACATCGTCACCGACTCCCCGCGCCCGCGCTGGCTGGACGAGCACCCGGACGTCACCCTCGTGCGCAGCGAGGACCACTTCCGCGACCTCTCGGTGCTGCCGACGCACAACTCCCACGCAGTCGAGAGCCAGCTGCACCGCATCCCGGGGCTGGCGGAGCACTTCCTCTACTCCAACGACGACATGTTCTTCGGGCGCCCGGTCGACCCGTCGATCTTCTTCTCGCCCGGGGGCATCACGAAGTTCATCGAGGCGACGACGCGCATCGGCATGGGCGACTCCAACGCCTCCCGCAGCGGCTTCGAGAACGCGGCCCGCGTCAACCGGCGCCTGCTCCGCGAGCGCTTCGGCGCGATGACGACCCGTCACCTCGAGCACGCCGCCACGCCGCTCCGCAAGACCGTGATGGCCGAGCTCGAGGCCGAGTTCGAGCCGGAGTTCACCGCGACCGCCGCGAGCCGCTTCCGCTCCGCGAACGACGTCTCCGTCACCAACTCGCTCTACCACTACTACGCGCTGATGACCGGGCGCGCGGTCGTGCAGGAGAACGCCTCGGTGAAGTACGTCGACACGACGATGCACCAGGGGTTGAAGGACATGCGCAAGCTCCTCAAGAACCGCGGAGTCGACTTCTTCTGCCTCAACGACGGCAGCTTCCCCGAGATCTCGGCGGAGGCGCGCACCAAGGCCGTCATCGGGTTCCTCGAGGAGTACTACCCGATCCCGGCTCCGTGGGAGCGCGAGGTCTGACCGTGGGCTGGGCCGTCGGGGGAGCGGTGGCCGGGCTGCTGCTCGGCCTGGCGAGCTCGCTCGTGTTCCCGGGCATCGGCGTGGGAGCGGGCGTCGGCGTGGGCGTCGCGCTGGCCGCGGCGTTGGCGTTCGCCGGGTGGCTGTTCGCACGGGACCGCGCCGGCGGGCGCTGACACCGTCGGCCGTGTCCGAGGACGCGGTCGACGCGGCGCCCGGAGGCGTGGGAGCGACCCCGACGCCCCGCCGCGCCGCTACGCGCTGACGCCCACCCGCTCCACGAGCGGCGGGTAGAGCTCCTCGTCCCGGGCGACGGGGGCCGCCGTCGCCGCGGCGATCTCGACGCCGTGGTCCGCGAGGATCCGCTGCGTCTCGTTCGCCGAGACGTAGGACACCTCGGTCGAGGCGCCGATCGGCACCACCGAGTGCAGCACCGTGCCGTCGTAGACGTGGATCAGGTTGAACGCCTGGGCGCCGTTGCGGGCGCGGGTCGCTCCCACCGGCACGTTGAGGTCCTGGGTGTAGCAGGTGGCCGACGCGACCGAGACCGGGATGCCGGCGAACATCGCCGTCGACGAGTAGTGCAGGTGGCCCGCGATGATGCTGCGGACGTCGGAGCCCTCGAGCACCTCCGCGAGGGCGGGCTGGTCGCGCAGCTCCACGAGGACAGAGAGGTCGAGCACGCTCGGCACCGGCGGGTGGTGCAGTGCGAGGATCGTGCCGTGCGGGGCCGGGCTGGAGAGCTCCTCCGCCAGCCAGTCGAGCTGCGCGTCCGAGATCTCGCCGTAGTGGGCGCCGGGCACGGTGGAGTCCAGCGCGATGATCCGCAGCCCGTTGACGTCGTGCACGCGGTCGACCGGCTGCGTGGTCGGGAGCTGGTCGAGCAGCCCCGAGCGGAACGCGCCGCGGTCGTCGTGGTTGCCCATCACCCAGATCACCTCGGCGCCGAGGCGTGCGGCCGCGGGCTCGACGACGGCGCGCAGCTTCGCGTACGCCTCCGGCTCGCCCTTGTCGGCGAGATCACCCGTGATGACGACGGCCTCCGGACGTCCGCCGGACGCCTCCAGCTCGTCGAACAGGAGCCGCAGCTGGGCCTCGCTGTCGACGTCGGAGCCGTACAGGCCGCCGTCTCCGGCGATGAAGTGGGTGTCGCTCAGATGAAGGATGAAGTGGTTGGGCCGGGGGTACTCGGCCTGGCGGAGGGACATGATCCTCGGGTTCCACGATCGGCGGGAGCCGGATCACGCGACCCGGCGTCGGCACTTGCGCACTGCTCCAGCGGAGGCGACCCCGCTGCGATCAGTCCATCATCGCGGGGTGAACTCCGGGCCAACACCGGTCGGCGCGTCATCGAACGGTTCTCCCAGGTTGCCGGTCGCTGCGCGGTCCTTCCGGGCCCCTGAGGACCGCCGCGATCAGAGCCGGGCGAGCAGCCGCGCGTAGAACTCGATGGCGCGCTCGAACTGGTCGGCCTCGACCGACTCGTCGACCCCGTGGATCCCGAGCTGCTGCCGAGGGCTGATCTCGAACGGGATGAAGCGGTAGACGTGGTCGCTGATGGCGTGGAAGTGCCGGGCGTCGCTGCCACCGGTCTGCACGTAGGGGGCGACGACCGCGTCCGGGAACGACTCCTGCACGACCGCGCGGAGCAGGTCGTACGGCCCGCCGTCGCCGGGCTCGCCGGTGGGGGAGACGGGGGAGGGCTCGTGGGCGACCTTCACCTCGACCTCGACCTCCGGGTCGTCGATGACGGCGCGGATGCGCTCGACCACGCCCGCCACGGTGCCGCCCGGGTTGATCCGCACGTTCGCGGTGGCGCTGGCGCTGGAGGCGAGGACGTTCGCTCCGGTGCTGCCGCGCAGCTCGGTGATCGCGACCGTCGTCCGCAGCATCGCGGCCGAGCGGTTGGAGTGGGCGGCGAGCGCGCCGACGACGGCGTCCGGGTGCTCGTGCGGTCGTGCGTACCAGACGGCGTGGGCCGTGTCCGCGTGGTCGGCCGCCGCACGCACCAGCTGGGCGATCGGCTCCGGGAGGGTCGAGGGGAACGGGTTCTCGGTCAGGCGGTGGATCGCCCTCGCGAGCCGCTGGGTGGCGAGCAGCCCGGGCGGGGGCGGCGGAGCGGAGGCGTGGCCGCCGACGTCGCGGCAGGTCAGCTCGAGGTTCATGATCCCGCGCTCGGTGACGCCGATCACGGCGATCGGGGTGGTGACGCCGGGCAGGATGCCGCGCCGCACGTTCCCGCCCTCGTCGAGCACGAGGCGCGGGCGGACCCCGCGCGCGCCGAGCAGGGCGACGACCGAGGGGGCGCCGTCGCCCGCCGTCTCCTCGTTGTGCGTGGAGAGGAGGTACACGTCGTGCCGGGGCCGCTCGCCCCGCAGGACCGCCGCCTCGACCGCCTCGAGGAGGGCGACGAGCGAGCCCTTGTCGTCGAGTGCGCCGCGCGCCACGACGGAGGTGCGGCCGTCCGCGGCGACGACCGTCTCGGCCGCGAACGGGTCGTGCGACCACTCCGCCGCCGTCACGCTGACGACGTCGTAGTGAGCCATCAGCACGGCCGGCTCGCCCGGCTCCTCGCCGCGCCAGCGCCAGAGGAGGGAGTGGCCGGCGACGGTCTCGGACTCCAGCGCCGCGTGCAGCGCCGGGTAGAGCTCGGCGACGAGCTCCCGGAAGGCGTGGAAGCGGCTCCAGTCGGTCGCCGACTCGTCCGAGTGGGACACGGTGTCGACGCGCAGCAGGGCCTGGAAGCGCTCGAGCGCGGTCGTCGTCACCGGGCTAGCCTACGACGGCGGTGCCGGGCCCCCGGCCCGCCGGAGCGGAGGTGCGCGGTGGGGCTGCCCGAGGTCTGCGTCGTCTACGTCCTCCGCGACGGCCCGCGGGGTGCGGAAGTGCTCCTCGGCCGGAAGCGCAGGGGCCTCGGCGAGGGCCGCGTGGTCGCCCCCGGCGGCAAGCTCGAGCCCGGGGAGTCGCCCGTCGACGCGGCCGTCCGCGAGCTGCAGGAGGAGGCGGGGCTGGTCGCCCTCCCGGCCGACCTGGAGCCGCGCGGCGTGCTCGACTACTCCTTCCCCCACCGGCCGGCGTGGAGTCAGCGCTCGCACGTCTTCCTCTGCCGCCGGGTCGCCGGCGAGGTCACCGAGTCGAGCGAGCTCGCCGCCGCCTTCGTCCCGGTCGACGAGGTGCCGTTCGACCGCATGTGGGACGACGCTCGCCTGTGGCTGCCGGACGTACTGCGCGGCGGCCCGCCCGTCCGCCTCCGCATCGAGTTCGGCGCCGACCTCGCGAACGTGACCTCCTGGGGCCCGGGAGCGGGGCCTGCAGCGGGGTCGTGACCATCTGCTCGAGCACCCGGCGGAGCGCACTCCGGCCGGGCCGCTCCCGCCGTGGGACGGGGAGGGTCCGCCGCGCCTGCCGCCGCGGGGCCATCCGCTAGGCTTCCGCTCGGCCGGGGCCCCGCCCATGGCGTCTCTGGACACCACGAAAGGGAAAGAATGACCAGCACGACGGTGATCGAATGGCGTGAGCAGGCTCCTGCCGAGGCAGTGGACGCGCTCGCCGCTCCCGGTGGACTGGTCGTCTGCGCGACCAAGGTCGGCTACATCCTCATGACGACCGACGGTGCGGGCCTCGAGCGCAAGTTCTCGGCCAAGCAGCGCAACCGCAACAAGCCCGGCGTCGTGCTCTGCTCCAGCATCGAGCAGCTCGTCGAGCTCGCGGAGCTCAACGACGAGGTCCTCGCCTTCTACCAGAAGCACTGGGACCAGGACGTCCTGCTCGGCTGCATCCTCCCGTGGAAGGCCGAGGCGCTCGAGCTCATCGACGAGGACGCCCGCGAGCTGGTCCGCGACGGACGAGGCACGAGCTGCTTCGTCATCCGCTTCGGCCGCCCCGCCGAGCAGCTGGTCGCCACCCTGTGGGAGCGCGACCGCACCCTCACCTTCGCCAGCTCGGCCAACCCCTCGGGTGTGGGCAACCGCGGCCGGGTCGCGAACATCGGCGAGCGGATCGAGAACGAGGCGGACGTCATCGTCTCGGCCGACTCGTACGTCTCCTCCATCCAGCCGGACAAGGACGAGGACTCCCGCCACGAGCAGGGCGTCATGGTCTCGATGGTGGACGCCTCGGGCGCCCTCATCCCCGTGCAGGGCAGCGAGCGCTCGATCACCCCGGGCCCCGTGCTGATCCGCCGCGGCCTCGACTACGAGCGCATCATGCTGAACCTCGCGGAGCAGTTCAACTCCTGGGACTACCGCCAGGGCGAGTACTACTGATCCGCTAGCGGATCGCGACGACGGCCGGGCCGGGCTCATCCCCGACCCGGCCGTCGTCGTCCCCGGCGTCAGAGCTCGAGCACATCGCCGGGCTCGAGCGCGTGGTACTCCCCGCCGCCCTCGCGCACGGCCCAGCCGAGCCGGTCGTGGCCGAGCGCGCGTCCCGCCTCCGAGAGGACCTGCTCGTGGGTCGCGAAGGCGTGCCGCGGCGCGATCTCGAGCACGTAGTCCATCGCCTCGGCGATCTTCATCCACGGCGCGCCCGACGGGGCCGCGAGGACCTCGACGTCGACGCCCTCGGGGACGGTGAAGGAGTCGCCGGCGTAGTAGACGCGGCCGCTGACGAGGACGCCCACGTTGTCGATGACGGGGATGCTCCGGTGGATCACCGCGTGGCGGGCGCCGAAGAAGCGCAGCTCGAACGGGCCGACCGTCACCACGTCGCCGTCCGCGACCGTCTCGACGTCGAAGCCCTCGGCGGCGGCGGCGACCCCGGCCGGGCCGAGGATCCGCAGCGACGGGGCCGCGTCGCGCAGGCGCTGCAGCTGCTCCGGGGTCCAGTGGTCGGCGTGCTCGTGGGTGAGCACCACGGCGACGGTGTCGGCCGTCCCCTCGACGGGCCGGGTGAAGGACCCCGGATCGATCACCAGCCGGGCGCCGTCCTCCTCGATCAGGACGGCGGCGTGCTCGAGTTTCGTCAGTCTCATGACCCGAGCCAACCGCTTCGGCGAGCGGCGGGCAAGGCCCGGGCCGAGCGGAGACCGGGTGGGCCGGGCGCTCGATTTGCATCGATGCGGATCCGTGTGCAACACTCTTCGAGTTGCAAAAACGCGGCCCCATCGTTTAGCGGCCTAGGACGTCGCCCTCTCACGGCGGTAACGCGGGTTCAAATCCCGCTGGGGTCACCACGGCAACACGAGAAGAACCCCCGGTCTGACCGGGGGTTCTTCTCGTTTAACACCCGGGTGCTCGCCACGCGGCACCCGCTCGACGCATCGCGCCGATCGCCTCGTTCCCGCTCCGCCGCCCCGGGGCCGCATCCGGCCGGATCGGCGCTAGGATCGCATCCGCGAAGGGGAGTATCCCGCCTTTCCGCTCCCGTCAGTACGCACCGCCCCTGCGCGGCGCCGGGGGCGGGACGGGTGACGCGGACCGGCACGGCCGTCCGCTCCCCGGGGAGAGACTTTCGGCCCCCCACCCACTCGGAAGGCCCTCATGCTCGATCTGCCCGTCTGGTTCGTGATCGGCTCGTTCGTCGTCCTGAGCCTGATCCTCGCCGCCGACCTGCTGCTGGTCTACAAGCGCCCGCACGTGCCGAGCCTGAAGGAGTCCGGCCTCTGGGTCGGCTTCTACGTCACGCTCGCGCTGATCTTCGCGCTGGCGATGCTGATCCTCGGCGGCGGCGAGCTCGCGGGCCAGTTCGTCGCGGGCTGGCTGACCGAGTACAGCCTCTCGATCGACAACCTGTTCGTCTTCGTCATCATCATGGGCCGCTTCGCGGTGCCGGCGAAGCTGCAGCAGGAGGTGCTGATGGTGGGCATCATCATCGCGCTGGTCTTCCGCGGGATCTTCATCCTCCTCGGCGCGCAGCTCATCGAGAGCTTCAGCTGGATCTTCTACCTGTTCGGCGCGTTCCTGGTCTACACGGCGTGGAACCAGGCGTTCGGCAAGGAGGACGAGGACGAGGGCACGGACAACCTGCTCATCCGCCTCCTGCGCAAGCGCGTGAGGATCTCGGACGAGTTCGACGGCTCGAAGATCCGCACGGTCAAGAACGGCACGACGTTCTTCACCCCGATGCTGATCGTCTTCCTGGCGATCGGCTCGACCGACCTGCTCTTCGCGCTCGACTCGATCCCCGCGATCTTCGGCATCACGGAGAGCCCGTTCATCGTCTTCACCGCGAACATCTTCGCCCTGATGGGGCTCCGCCAGCTCTACTTCCTGCTCGGCGGCCTCATCGACAAGCTCGAGTACCTCAAGTACGGCATCGCGTTCATCCTCGCCTTCATCGGCGTGAAGCTCGTCCTGCACGCCCTGCACGAGAACGACCTGCCCTTCATCAACGGCGGCGAGCCCGTACCGGTGTGGGACATCGACACGATCACCTCGCTGGTGGTCATCGTCCTGAGCATGACCGTCGCGACGCTCGCGAGCCTGGCGAAGATGCGCCGCGAGCACCGCCACATCGAGATGCACGACGGGCACCCCGAGGTCGTCTCGGACGACGCCCGCTCGGCCGCCGAGGAGAAGTGACCCCGCGATGACGACCACCACCGTCGACCTGCCCCAGGGGGCGCTGCGGCTCGCCGTCAGCAGCAGCACCGACGTCGGAGCCGTCCGCCGGGTCAACGAGGACTCCCTCCTCGCCGACGAGCTGCTGCTCGCGGTCGCCGACGGGATGGGCGGGCACGCCCGCGGCGACCTCGCGAGCGCTGCGGCGGTCGGGGCTCTGCACAAGAACCGGCCGACGGCCCTCGGACCGGTCGACGCGGTGTTCGACCTGGTCGAGGGCGCCAACACGGCGGTGCGCGCGCTGGACGTGGGCGGTGCGCTCTGCGGCACGACGCTCACGGGGCTGATGCTCGTCCTGCCCGAGCCCTCCGGGCCCGCCCGCTGGGCGCTCTTCAACGTCGGCGACTCCCGCGTCTACCGCTGGGACGGGACGGAGCTCGAGCAGCTGACCGTGGACCACTCGGCCGTGCAGGAGCTCGTCTCGGCGGGCCTGCTCACGCGGGAGTCCGCCGAGTCGCACCCGGACCGCAACATCGTCACCCGCGCCCTCGGCGCCGACGAGGAGGTCGAGACGGACGTCTGGACGCTGCCCGTCGTGCCGCGCGCCAGCTACCTGCTCTGCTCCGACGGGCTCACCAAGGAGCTCTCGGACGAGCGGATCGCGGCGCTGTTCGCGCGCCGCGACTCCGGCGACCCGGCCGACCTCGCCCAGGCGCTCGTGGGCGCGGCGGTCGACGCCGGCGGGCGGGACAACGTGACCGTGGTCGTCGTCGACGCGGTGCTCGACGCCCGCGCCTGAGCCGTCGACCGCGCGCCGCCGGCTCCCGGGAGCGGGGGAGCGCGGTGCTATTCTCGGTCCATGCTGAGCGGCCCGCACCTCCTTCCGTGCCGCGACGAGACCTCGATCTGACGGCCTCCCTCGTCGCGGTGCCTCGCCTGGCCGAGCAGCGACTCCTGAAGGAGAAGGAACCGTCATGACCGAGAAGTCACCCGGCGCAGCCGCGCCCGCGTCGAGCGGAGCGGAACCCCGCTCGCTCGCGGACACGATCCGCACCCCGAGGCCCCGCACCCTCGCCGAGAAGGTCTGGGACGACCACGTCGTCGTCAAGGGCGAGAACGGCGCTCCGGACCTCGTCTACATCGACCTCCACCTCCTCCACGAGGTGACGAGCCCCCAGCCGTTCGACGGGCTGCGCGCGGCCGGGCGCCCCCTCCGCCGCCCCGACCTCACCATCGCGACCGAGGACCACAACACGCCGACCCTGCAGATCGGCCGGCCCATCGAGGACCCGACCAGCCGGGCCCAGATCGACGCTCTGCGCCGGAACGCCGGCGAGTTCGGCGTCCGCCTGCACTCCCTCGGCGACGTGGAGCAGGGCATCGTGCACGTCGTCGGCCCGCAGCTCGGCCTGACGATGCCGGGGATCACCGTCGTCTGCGGCGACTCGCACACCTCGACGCACGGCGCGTTCGGCGCGATCGCCTTCGGCATCGGCACGAGCGAGGTCGAGCACGTGATGGCCACGCAGACGCTGCCGCTGCAGCCCTTCAAGACGATGGCGATCACCGTCGAGGGGACGCTGAAGGAGGGGGTCACGGCCAAGGACGTCATCCTCGCGGTCATCGCCCGCATCGGCACCGGCGGCGGCCAGGGCTACATCCTCGAGTACCGCGGCTCCGCGATCCGGGCGCTCTCGATGGAGGGCCGGATGACGATCTGCAACATGTCGATCGAGGCCGGGGCGCGCGCGGGCATGGTCGCGCCGGACGAGACGACGTTCGCCTACCTGCAGGGCCGTCCGCACGCCCCCGCGGGCGAGGACTGGGACGCCGCCGTCGCCTACTGGCGGACGCTGCCGAGCGACGAGGGCGCGGTGTTCGACGCCGAGGTCGTGATCGACGCCGACGCGCTCGAGCCGTTCGTCACCTGGGGCACCAACCCCGGCCAGGGCGTGTCGCTCTCGCAGTCCGTCCCCGACCCCGAGGCCATCGACGACCTGAACGAGCGCACCAGCGCCCTGCGCGCGCTGGAGTACATGGCGCTCGAGCCCGGGACGCCGATGAAGGAGATCCCGGTCGACGTCGTCTTCATGGGCTCCTGCACCAACTCCCGGATCGAGGACCTGCGGGCCTTCGCCGCGATCGTCGAGGGGCGCACCAAGGCGCCGGGCGTCCGCGTGATGGTCGTCCCCGGTTCCGCCCGCGTGCGGCTCGAGGCGGAGGCCGAGGGCATCGACCGGATCGTCACGGCGTTCGGGGCGGAGTGGCGCTTCGCCGGCTGCTCGATGTGCCTCGGCATGAACACCGACCAGCTGCTCGAGGGGGAGCGCGTCGCCTCCACCTCCAACCGCAACTTCGAGGGCCGTCAGGGCAGGGGGGCGAAGACCCACCTCGTCTCGCCGCTCGTCGCTGCCGCCACGGCCGTGCGCGGCACGCTCTCGAGCCCCTCCGACCTGCAGCCGGCGCGCGAGAGAGCAGGAGTCTGACCGTGCAGAAGTTCGAGACCGTCACCGCGATCGCCGCGCCCCTGAAGCGCGCCAACGTCGACACCGACCAGATCCTCCCCGGCGTGTACCTCCGCCGTATCACGAAGACCGGCTTCGAGGACGCCCTGTTCCACGGCTGGCGCCAGGAGGAGGACTTCGTCCTCAACCAGGAGCGGTACCGCGGGGCCGGCATCCTCGTGGCCGGACCGGACTTCGGCACGGGCTCCAGCCGCGAGCACGCCGTCTGGGCCCTGCGCGACTACGGCTTCCGGGTCGTGATCTCGCCCCGCTTCGGCGACATCTTCCGCGGCAACGCCGGCAAGCAGGGACTCCTGGCCGCCGTCGTGTCCGAGGCCGACGTCGAGCGCCTGTGGGAGATCATCGAGAGCACCCCGGGAATAGAACCGACGGTGGATCTGGTTGCGCGTACGGTCACCGCCGGTGACGAGGCCTTCGACTTCGAGATCGACGACTACACTCGATGGCGCCTGATCGAGGGCCTGGACGACATCGGCCTGACCCTGCGCGACGAAGCGCTCATTTCCGAATTCGAGACCCGCCGCGAGAGCTGGCGGCCCAAGACATTGCCGGTGAAATAGCGTGAACACACTTCTTCAGGACGCCAAGGCCCTCCAGGACGCCAAGGCCTCGGGAGCCCGCGTGGGGATGACGACGGAGCGGATCACCATCAAGGGCGGTCGGCCGCTGGTGGGGCGCATCGAGCTCAAGGGAGCGAAGAACCTCGTCACCAAGGCGATGGTCGCGGCGCTCCTCGGCGAGACCGCGTCCACCCTCCGCGACGTGCCCGACATCAGCGACGTCCGCGTCGTGAAGGGCCTCCTCGAGGTGCACGGCGTCAAGGTGAAGCAGGGCGCCGAGGTCGGCGAGCTGATCCTCGACCCCTCGAACGTCGAGTCCGCGCACTTCGCCGACATCGACGCGCACGCCGGCTCCAGCCGCATCCCGATCCTCTTCTGCGGCCCGCTGCTGCACCGCCTGGGCGAGGCGTTCATCCCCGACCTCGGCGGCTGCCGCATCGGCGACCGCCCGATCGACTACCACCTCGAGGTCCTCCGCAACTTCGGCGCGGTGATCGAGAAGCTTCCCTCCGGGATCCGGATGTCGGCCCCCGAGGGCCTGCACGGCGCCAAGGTGTCGCTGCCCTACCCGAGCGTCGGAGCGACCGAGCAGGTCCTCCTGACCGCGGTGCGCGCCTCCGGCATCACCGAGCTCTCGGGCGCGGCGATCGAGCCCGAGATCATGGACCTGATCAACATCCTGCAGAAGATGGGCGCCATCATCTCGGTCGACACCGACCGCGTGATCCGCATCGAGGGCGTGGACCGGCTCACCGGCTACTCCCACCGCGCGCTCTTCGACCGCAACGAGGCGGCCTCCTGGGCGGCCGCGGCCCTCGCGACCGACGGCGACATCTTCGTCGGCGGCGCCCGCCAGCAGGAGATGACCACCTTCCTCAACGTCTTCCGCAAGGTCGGCGGCGCGTTCGAGATCGCCGAGGACGGCATCCGCTTCTACCACCCGGGCGGCGAGCTCAAGCCGGTCATCATCGAGACCGACGTGCACCCCGGCTTCATGACCGACTGGCAGCAGCCGCTGGTCGTGGCGCTCACGAAGGCCAAGGGCGTCTCGATCGTGCACGAGACCGTCTACGAGCAGCGCTTCGGCTTCGTCGACGCGCTCGTCGAGATGGGCGCGACCATCCAGATCCACCGCGAGTGCCTCGGCGGGCAGGCCTGCCGCTTCGGGCAGCGCAACTTCATGCACTCGGCCGTGATCTCGGGACCCTCGAAGCTGCACGGCGCCGACATCGTCGTGCCGGATCTGCGCGGCGGCTTCTCGCACCTGATCGCGGCGCTCTCGGCCGAGGGCACCTCGACGGTCTCGAACGTCGGCATCATCAGCCGCGGCTACGAGAACTTCCTCACCAAGCTCGAGCTGCTGGGCGCCGACTTCTCGCTCGACGCGTAGCCGCCCACCGGGACCCCGGTGCCGAGGAGCACGACCGTCCTCAGCGGCCCGGGGTCCTGTCGCGTCTGGGCGCGCCCCACGCGGGCGGTTCCGCGGCCTCCTCCAGGCGTCCCCGGATCCGCTTCTCGAGGAGCGCGAGCGTCGTCTCCGGCGCGGGCCGGAGGCCCAGCGGTCCGGGCGACTCGACCAGGACCAGCGTCAGGCGTCCGCGCCGCGTCCCGGCCAGGACGACCTCGAGGGCCTCGCGCGGACGCAGGCCCACCAGCACCCACCGCCGCTCCAGCCGTGCGATCCGCGCCCAGGGCACGACGACGCCCCAGTCGCCGAAGGAGACGGTCAGTCCCCGGCGGCGCGGCACGACCACCGCGTAGGGCCGCAGCGTCGGCAGCGGGAACCGCGGCTCGATGCGACGGAGGCCCGCTCCGAGCCGGCCGCGTCCGAGGACCGCGACGCCGCCGGTCGCCTCCGCCTCGACGTGGGCGAGCGGTGCCACCGCCACGCGCCAGAGGGCGTCGACCCCGCCGATCACGAGGGCGACTGACGCCGAGCCGCCGACGAGGACCGCGAGCGTCAGCAGGAGGCCGTCGCCGAGCGCGGCCGCATCGCGTCCGGCCTGCGTGGCGAGCAGCACGACTCCCCACACGATCAGGAGCACCAGGCCGGACAGCGCGATCGGCGAGTCGGCGAGGCGGCCGAGGGCCCTGCCGACGGCGTCCCACGGCGACGGGCGGCGACGCGGACGGGGCATGCCGGTACCGTACCCGGCGGCCGGGCCGCTCCTCCCACCGCGGGGCCCCGCTGCTCCCGGGCGTGGGGACGCGGCCCCTCCGATGCGGGATGCGAGGATGGGCGGGTGTCTGAGCGAAGCCGTCCGTCCATCTTCTGGTTCCTCGCGGCGGCGGTGATCCCCGTGATGACCGCCTCGGTCGACCTGCGGATCCGGAACGGCGACAGGATCCCGAGCACCGGGGCCTTCGTGTTCGCGCCGAACCACTACAGCGAGATCGACCCGATCATCACGGGCTGGACCCTGTGGCGCGCCGGCCGCGCACCGCGCTTCCTCGCCAAGGCCTCGCTGTTCTCGGTGCCCGTGCTCGGCTCGATCCTGCGCGGCTCCGGGCAGATCCCTGTCGAGCGCTCGGGCTCGGTCCGCGGCAGCGAGCCGCTGAAGACCGCCAAGGCTCTCGTGGACGAGGGCCGCTCGGTCATCATCTACCCCGAGGGCACCCTCACCCGCGACCCCGAGCTCTGGCCGATGCGCGGCAAGACGGGAGCGGTGCGGATGGCGCTGCAGTACGGGCTGCCCGTCGTCCCGGTCGCGCACTGGGGTGCGCAGCAGCTGATGGGCCGCTACTCCAAGCGGATCACCCTCTTCCGCCGCAAGCGCGTCGACGTGATCGTCGGCGACCCCGTCGACCTGTCCGCCTTCCGCGGACGCAGCCTCGACTCCGCCACACTCAACGAGGCCTCCGCGGTCGTGATGGCGGCGATCACCGCCCTGCTCGAGGAGCTGCGCGGCGAGGCGGCGCCCGAGAAGCGCTGGAACCCCTCCGAGCACAACCAGAAGGGCACGGGTCGCTTTGAGTCCGAGCAGTAGGAAGGCGCCCATCCCCGTGCCCCGCCGCGTCGCCGTCCTCGGCGCCGGCAGCTGGGGCACCACCTTCGCGAAGATCCTCGCCGACGGCGGCTCCGACGTCGTGATGTGGGCGCGCCGCGCCGAGCTGGCCCGCGAGATCACCGAGGCCAAGCGCAACAGCGACTACCTCCCCGGCATCAACCTCCCGCGCAACATCCGGGCCACGCCGCGCATCGAGGAGGCGCTGGAGGGCGCGGACCACGTCTACCTCTCCATCCCGTCGCAGTCGCTGCGGAGCAACCTCGAGGCGATCACGCCGTTCCTCACCGAGCGCACGGTGCTGGTGAGCCTGATGAAGGGCGTCGAGAAGGGCACCGGCCAGCGGATGAGCGAGGTGATCGCGCAGATGCTGCCGGTCTCTCCCGACCGGATCGCCGTCGCCTCCGGGCCCAACCTCGCCCTCGAGATCGCCAAGGAGCAGCCGACCGCGGCGGTCATCGCCTCCGAGAGCCTCGTCACCGCGCAGGAGGTGGCCCTCGCGGCGACCAACCGCTACTTCCGCTCCTACGTCAACACCGACGTGATCGGCACCGAGTTCGGCGGCGTGCTGAAGAACCTCATCGCCGTGGCGATCGGAATCGTCGACGGCGTCGGCTACGGCGAGAACACGAAGGCGTCGATCATCACGCGCGGTCTCGCCGAGATGACCGACTTCGCGGTCGCGTACGGCGGACGGGCCGAGACCATGGCCGGACTCGCGGGGCTCGGCGACCTCATCGCGACGTCGAGCTCGTCCCTCTCGCGCAACAACACGGCCGGGCGCCTGCTCGGCCAGGGCTACAGCTTCACCGACGTGGTGAAGTCGATGCAGCAGACGGCGGAGGGGCTCGCCTCCGTCGCGCCGGTCCTCGAGCTGGCGCGCGCCAGGGGAGTCGACATGCCCATCGTCGAGCAGGTGTCGCAGGTGCTCGCCGGTACGCTCGATCCGAAGGACATCGCGCCGCACCTGACCACGGATTCGGACGAGCCACAGGGTGAGAGGAACCTCGATGACCAGCAAGCTCCGCGTGGCCGTTCTGTTCGGGGGGCGCTCCAGCGAGCACTCGATCAGCTGCGCAACGGCGGCCGGGGTGCTGCGGGCGATCGACCGTGACCGCTTCGAGGTGATCCCCGTCGGGATCACCTCCGACGGCGCCTTCGTGCTCGAGGAGGACCGTCCCGAGAAGTTCGCTCTCGACGCCGCGTCTCTGCCCCGCGTCGAGGACGACGGCTCCCGCGTGCGCTGGCCGGAGTCGGCCCTCTCGCGTGAGCTCACCGTGACCCGCGAGGACGGCGCGACGCGCTCGCTCGGCGAGGTCGACGTGGTGCTGCCGATCCTGCACGGCCCGTGGGGCGAGGACGGCACCGTCCAGGGGATGCTCGAGCTCGTCGGGCTGCCCTACGTCGGCTCGGGCGTGCTCGCGTCGGCGCTCGGCATGGACAAGCACTTCACCAAGACGGTGCTGCAGGCCGCGGGCCTCGCGGTGGCGCCCTGGTACCTCGTGACGGAGGCGGAGTGGCGCGCCGACCCGGGCGACGCCTCCTCGGCCCTCGACGAGCTGGGCCTGCCCGCGTTCGTGAAGCCGGCGCGGGCCGGCTCGAGCGTGGGCGTCAGCCGGATCGACGAGCGCGAGCAGCTCGAGGCCGCGCTGGAGGAGGCGTTCGCGCACGACTCGCGGGTGCTGATCGAGTCGGGCATCGTCGGCCGCGAGGTCGAGATCGGCGTGCTCGGCGGCCGCCGCGGTGCTCCGGCCCGCGCCTCCGTCGCCGGCGAGGTGGTCGTCTCCGGCCGCGGCTTCTACGACTTCGAGGCGAAGTACCTCGGTGCGTCCGGCATCGAGCTGGTCTGCCCGGCCGACCTCACGGACGGCGAGCTCTCCGAGATGCGGTCCCTCGCGATCCGCGCCTTCGACGCGATCGGAGCCGAGGGCCTCGCCCGGGTCGACTTCTTCCTCACCGCCGACGGCTTCGTCGTCAACGAGATCAACACCATGCCCGGCTTCACGCCGGTCTCGATGTTCCCGCGCATGTGGGGCGCGAGCGGCGTGGACTACCCGGACCTGATCAGCGAGCTGCTCGACTCGGCGCTCGACCGCGTCCCGGTCGCCGCCCGATGACGCCGGCGCTCGCGCTCCGCGTCGAGGCGGGCGCGGCCGCGGCGCCCTTCGAACAGATCCGCGAGCAGATCACCGCTCTGATCGCGGCGGGCGAGCTGCCGGTCGGCACGCGGCTGCCGCCGGTGCGCGCGCTGGCCGAGACGCTGGGCGTCGCCGCGGGGACGGTCGCTCGCTCCTACCGGGAGCTGGAGTCGGCGGGCCTGGTTGAGACGCGCGGCCGGGCGGGCACGGTCGTCGCGGGAGGCGTGGACGCGCTGGAGCGCGAGCTGCAGGCCGCGGCCGCCGTGTTCGCGTCGCGCGCGCGTGAGCTGGGGGCGACCGCCGATGGTGCGCTCACCGCAGCGAGTCGAGCCCTCGGCGTCTGACCGCTGAGACTCAGCCGGTGGGCGTGTCCGTCGGATCGAGGGTGTCGGCGTCCGAGACGTCGGTGCACTCGCGCGTCTGCGGGACGTAGGAGACGGCGTTCGTCAGGTCGAGCGCGGCGGAGGATCCGGACGCGCGGCTCTGGTCGACGGTGATCTCCACCGCGGGATCGCGCCCGTAGGTGGTCAGCGTGTAGATGTCCTCGTCCTTCTGCGTCTCGTCGATGATCCAGTCGACTCCGCTGACGTTCACGCAGAGGTCCGTCGTCGGGCCGGGCACCTCGACTCCGCAGTGGAGGATGACGGCGGCCGGGGTGCCCCAGGCGGCGGTGCCCTGAGCGTTCGTCTCGCGCTCGGGCTGCTCCGCGACCACATCGGGCAGGCGCACCGAGACCTCCGCGCATCCGGTGCTCGTCGCATCGGCGGCGGGCTCGAGGGCGACGCTGGCCGAGCAGCCCGAGAGCAGCAGGACGGCGGCGGCGGCGGCGAGGAGGGGGGAGCGGAGTCGGCGGGAGGACATCGCCGTCAACGCTAGCGTGTGAACCATGGCAGAGGATCGGAGTCCCACCCTGGCCGAGCTCAGCGAGGGCGAGGTGCTCGCGAGGGTGCTGGCCCGGCTCGGCGGCCCGGGCGCGGAGACCCTGGTCGGGCCCGGCGACGACTGCGCGGTGCTGCGCGCTCCCGACGGCCGCTTCGTGGTGACCACGGACATGATGGTGCACGGCCCCGACTTCCGGCTGGCCTGGTCGAGCCCGGCGGACCTGGGATGGAAGGCGGCGGCCTCGAACCTCGCCGACGTCGCGGCGATGGGGGCCCGTCCCACCGGGCTCGTCGTCGCGCTCGCGGCGCCCCAGTCGCTCGGCGTCGACGTGCTGGAGGGGATCGCGGGCGGGCTCGCCGCCGGCTGCGCCGCGATGGCGCCGGGTTGTGGAGTCGTCGGGGGGGACCTGTCCGCCTCCGCGACGCTGACGCTCGCGATCACGGCGTTCGGCTCGCTCGACGGACGACCGCCGGTGCTCCGCAGCGGTGCGAGGCCGGGGGACGTGCTCGCCGTGGCCGGCCCGCTGGGACGAGCGGGGCTCGGGCTGCGCCTGCTGTTCGAGCAGGCGCGGCGGGACGGGGAGCCGTCGGCCGACCTCGCCGCCCGGCTCCGCGAGCGGCATCCGTCCCTCCTCGAGGCGCAGCTGCGCCCGACCGCGCCGATCTCCGCGGGCGAGGCCGCGGGCGGAACCGCCACCGCGATGATGGATGTCTCGGACGGCGTGGTGCTCGACGCCCGTCGGATGGCGCGTGCGAGC
Source organism: Rathayibacter sp. AY1F4 (assembly GCF_002931775.1). Lineage (NCBI taxonomy): Bacteria > Bacillati > Actinomycetota > Actinomycetes > Micrococcales > Microbacteriaceae > Rathayibacter > Rathayibacter sp. AY1F4. The sequence continues at coordinate 60,339 of NZ_PSVE01000011.1, read as the reverse complement.
GGAGTGGCGATCGACCTCGATCCCGCGGCGGTCGACGTGCACGCGCGCGGGCTCACGGGAGTGGAGGGCGTGGACCTCGACCTGGCGAGGGCGCTGGTGCTGGGAGGCGGCGAGGACCACGCGATGCTCGCGTGCTTCCCGCCCGCCGCGGCGCTGCCGGAGGGCTTCGTCCCGCTCGGGGTCGTCCGCGAGGGGGACCCGGAGGTACGCCTGGGCGGGGTCGCGCTCGAGGGGCGCGGGGGCTGGGACCCGTACCTCGGCTGGGACGGCGCGGCGGGCTGAGGCCGGTCAGCCGGCCGCGGAGGAAGCCGGCGACGCGGGCGACGCAGGCGAAGCCCACCAGATCGTGGTCTCGCCGTAGTCCTTCCTCCTCTCCCGCTCCAGGCCTGCAGGCCAGCGCGGCTCCGGGCTGCGGGAGCTCCGCTCCACGACGACCACCGCGTCCTCGCGCAGCAGTGGCAGCACGCCGGCGAGGTCGGCGGCCAGATCGTCCTCGCCGAGGTCGTAGGGCGGGTCGAGGAACACCGTGTCCGTGTTGAGGGCCGGGGAGGCGTCGAGGAAGGAGCGGACCGAGCCGGTCACCACCTCGATCCGCGGGGCGGGCCGCTTGTTCTTGGCAGCCGCGGTCGCGATCGCCCGTGCGTTCTCGCCCGCGGTCCGCGCGGCCTTCGGGTCGCGCTCGACCAGGACGACCGCGCTCGCTCCGCGGCTGGCCGACTCGAGCCCGAGGGCGCCGGAGCCCGCGTAGAGGTCGACCACCGTCGCGCCGTCGAGGGCGTCCCGGGCCTCGAGGGCCGAGAACACGGCCTCGCGCACGCGGTCGCTGGTGGGGCGGGTGCCCGCGCGCGGGACCCGGAGGGTGAGCGAGCCGGCGAATCCGGCGATGATCCTGGTCACCGGACCGAGCATAGGGCGGCACCCCTGCCTGCGGCGTCCGGTGGCCGCCGCGCGGCTCCCGCCTGGCGGCACACTGCGAACTCGCGGAACCTGGACCCTTTTCCCGTCAGGACTGCGAGAATCCGTAGCTATGACGTCGCTCGAAGACACCCGCTCCGCTGTCGGCCGCCGAGCGGCACCCGAGACGCCGCTGACCCGCGAGGAGTTCACGGCGCACTGCGGCGCCGTCCTCGGGAACCTCACCAGCGTGATCGACGGCAAATCGGCCGAGGTCTCGATGGCGCTGACGGTGTTCCTCGCCGGTGGGCACCTCCTGATGGAGGACGTCCCCGGCACCGGCAAGACGGTCCTGGCGAAGTCGCTGGCGGCCTCGGTCGGCGGCAGCGTCGCGCGCATCCAGTTCACGCCCGACCTGCTCCCCTCCGACGTCACGGGGGTCTCGGTCTACAACCAGGCGACCCGCGACTTCGAGTTCAAGCCGGGCCCGGTCTTCGCGAATATCCTGATCGGCGACGAGATCAACCGGGCCTCGCCCAAGACGCAGTCGGCGCTGCTGGAGTGCATGGAGGAGCGCCAGGTCTCGGTCGACGGCACCACCCACCTCCTCCCGCGCCCCTTCGCCGTGATCGCGACGCAGAACCCGGTCGAGATGGAGGGCACCTACTCGCTGCCCGAGGCCCAGCGCGACCGCTTCATGGCCCGCCTCTCGCTCGGCTACCCCGATGAGCGCGCCGAGCTCGAGATGATCCGCACCCGCGACTCGGCCAGCCCGCTCGAGGAGCTGCGGCCCGTCGTGGGCCTCGCCGAGCTCGAGCGGATGATGGCCTACGTGCGCTCCGTATACGTGGCACCGCCCGTGCAGGAGTACGTGGTGGCGATCATGCAGGCCACGCGGGTGGACCCCGAGCTGCGGCTCGGGGGGAGCCCGCGCGCCACGCTCCAGCTGATCGCCGCCGCGAAGGCGCTCGCCGCCCTCAGCGACCGCGACTTCGTGGTGCCGGACGACGTGGACGCGCTCGCCGTCCCGGTGCTCGGACACCGCCTCCTGCCCGCCACGCGCCTCCCCGGCCGCTCCGGCGCCGGATCCTCGCACTCGGTCACCGAGATCGTGCAGCGCATCGTCGCGGCCACCCCTGTCCCCTTCGGCAACCGTGGCGACTGAGGCCCGCCCGGCCGAGACGCCGTCGTCCCGTCTCGGCGGTCTGCCCGCGCTCCGCGGGGTCGCGCTGACGCTGCGCGGCTGGGCGCTCGTTCTGCTGGGCGTCGCGGGAGTGGTGATCGCGCCGCTGTCGGAGTTCCGCGAGCTGCTGTTCGTCGGCCTGGTGCTGCTGGGCCTGCCCCTGGGCGCGCTCGTCTCCCTGCTCCTGACGCCGGCGTCGTTCCGGGTGCAGCGCCGCTTCGCTCCTCAGACCGTCGCGGCCGGCGACGTGGTGGAGGTCGACGTGCTGCTCGAGAACCGCGGCCGCGCCGTCCGCAGCGGGGCCCGCGCCCACGACCGGCTCGAGCGCGTGGAGCGCGGGGTCGTCGTCGGCCGGCCGGTCGCCGAGGGCGTCTTCGGGCTGCCGGGCGTCCCGTCGGGCGGCCGCGTGCGCGCCCGCTACCGTCTGCCCGCCGAGCGGCGCGGGATCCACCGCATCGGCCCGCTGCGCCTGGTGCGCGGCGATGGCCTCGGGCTCGCGCTCCGCGAGAGCGTCGTGGGGGCTGCGCAGCCGTTCGTCGTGACTCCGCGGGTCGTGCCCCTCCAGAGCGACGTCCTGGACGCGCACGGAGCAGGCGGATCGAGCCCGGTCGCGCACGCGACGGCCGGCGCCGGCACGGACGACGTGATCCCGCGCGACTACCGCCCGGGGGACGCCATGCGCCGGGTGCACTGGCGGGCGAGCGCCCGCTCCGGCGAGCTCATGGTCCGCCAGGACGAGCAGAACACCGATCCGCACGCGTGGATCCTCCTCGAGACCCGGGCCGAGCGCGTGCTCGAGCGGCGCGGCGACGATCGGCTCGACTGGGCGGTGTCGATGACGGCCTCCCTCGCCGTGCACCTGCTCGACCGCGGCTTCGAGACCCACCTCGTCGAGACGGGTGCGGACGGCGAGCCGGAGCACTCGGAGGACGAGCGCGAGGTGGCGCACGACGTGCTGCTGCGCCTCGCCGAGCTGGCGCCCTCGCGCGACTCGGTCGACGCGGTGACCCGGATCTCGGCCGACATGCGCGACACCGGGGGAGTGCGACCGGTCTTCGCCGTGCTCACGCGACTCCTCGAGTCGGACCTCGACGCCCTCGGCTCCCTGGCCGCGCAGTCGCGCCCCGCGATCGCCTTCGTCGTCGCCGGCACCGCTGAGGAGGAGGCGGCTCTCGCCTCGCTCGGCTGGTACGCGGTGTCCGTCGACCCGAGCGCCTCCGTCGAGGAGGCGTGGGCGCAGGCCCTCGCCCTGCGGGTGGTGGCGTGAGCCGCCGGGTCGAGAGCGATCCGCGCGCCGGGTCGGCTCCTCTGAGCGGTCTGCTCTTCCTCGCGATCACCGCCGCCGCCGCCGGCATCGGCCGGCTCCTCGTCGGCGTCGACTGGCTGGTGCTCCTCGCGAGCGCGGTCGCCGTCGTCCTCGGCGTCCCGGCGGCCGCCCGGGCGCTGCGCGTGCACCCCGTCGTCCCGCCGATCCTCGGCACGCTGACGATGGTCGGCGTGCTGACCGCGATGTTCGTGCCCGGTCGGGCCCTGCTGTTCGTGATCCCCACACCCGGCGCCGTCGCGCAGGCGGAGGCGCTCGCGCAGGGCGGCTTCCAGTCCATCGCGCAGCAGGGGCTTCCGGCGGTCGCCGATGACGGCATCTCGTTCCTCCTGATCGGCGGGGTGGTCGTGCTCGCCTGGGCGGCCGACCTGTTCGCCTTCTCCGTCCGCCTCCCCGCCCTGGCCGGTCTGTTCCCCGCGGCGCTGCTCGCGGTGCCGGCGATCGTGGACCCCTCCGAGGTGTCCTGGGCGAGCCTCGTCGTCACCGCGCTCGCCTACGCGGGCGTGCTCGCCGCAACGGCCGCCCCCCGCCGCCCGAGCGGCCCGAGCGCGGCCTCGGCCGTGCTGCCCGCCTTCGCGGCCGTGACCGTCGCCGTCCTGGGCGCGGGAGTCGTCGCCGGCTCGGCGGCCGGCTACGCGCGCACCACCGCCCCCTCGGGCGTCTCCGGGAGCCTCTTCAACGGCGCGATCGACCCGGTGGTCGCCCTCGGTGCGGACCTGCGCCGCCCGAACCCCGTGACCGTGCTGCGCTACGCCACCGACTCCGACCTGCCCGTCTACCTCCGCGTGCTGACCGTCTCGGACTTCGACGGCGACGACTGGGCGCCGAGCGAGACGGAGCAGACCGCTCCGATCGACGCGCCGATCGCGCCCGAGGGGCTCTCCGAGAGCGTGCCGCGCGAGGCGGAGGAGGTCGACGTCTCGGTGGAGACGCTGCGGAGCCAGTGGCTCCCCGTGCCGTATCCGGTCTCGTCGCTGACGGGCGTCGGCGACGGCTGGCTCCAGGACGTGCAGGACGGCTCGATCCGCGGCGACGCGACGACCCGCTCCGGAGACGACTACCAGGTGCAGGCGCTGCGGCTCGAGCCCGACCCGCAGCAGCTGCTCGCCGCTCCCGCGCCGTCCGGCGTCGACCGGTACCTCTCGCTCCCCGACGACGTGCCCGAGATCGTCCGCACCACCGCCGAGGAGGTCACGGCCGAGGCTCCGACCGCCTACGACCGGGCGCGCGCGCTGCAGACGTACTTCCGCTCGTCCGAGTTCCGCTACTCCGAGGACACCCCCGCGGAGGAGGGCTACGACGGCGACGGAGTCGGCGTGCTCTCGGCGTTCCTGACGACGAAGGAGGGCTACTGCGTCCACTTCGCCTCGGCGATGGCGGTGATGGCGCGCGAGCTCGGGATCCCGTCGCGGCTCGCCATCGGCTACCAGCCCGGCTCCGTCGTGCCCTCCGGCGGCAGCGACCTGACCACCTACCGCGTCCTCTCCTCCGACCTGCACGCCTGGCCGGAGCTGTACTTCGAGGGGGTCGGCTGGCTGCCCTTCGAGCCGACGCCCAGCCGCGGCGCTCCGGCCTCGTACACCCTGCCGAGCGCGACGGCGTCCTCGGGCCCCACCGCCCCGGGCTCGACCGCGACCACCGCGCCCGGTGCGACCAGCGCTCCCGCCGCGACGCCCACTCCGACGGCCGCGTCGGCGACGCCGACCCCCGGTGCCGTCGGCGCCTCGAGCACCACGGCGGCTCCCGCGGCGACGCTCTGGGTGCTGCTCCTGCTGCTCGTGCTCGTCCCCTGGCTGATGCGCGCCGTCCAGCGCGTGCTGCGGCGCCGGTCCGCGCGCTCCGGCTCCGTCGAGGCCGCGTGGGCCGAGCTGCTGGCGACCGCCCGCGACCTGGGCGTCCCCGTGGAGGACACGGAGTCGCCGCGCGCGCAGGAGGCCCGCATGGCTCCCGCCCTCGACCCCGGAGCGGCGGCACGTCTGCAGGGGCTCCGGGAGCGCGTCGAGCGCCGGCGCTACTCGCCGTCCGGGAGCGAGTCGGAGGCGTGGGACGACGCGACCGCCGTGGCCGCCGCGCTCCGCGGCTCCGCGGGTGCCGGTCGTCGGGTGCTCGCGTCGGTCGTGCCCCGCTCGGCGCTGGACCCGGTCGCCCGGCTCGCGCGTCCGAGGTCCGACCTATGATCGCTAGGTGATCCCGGACCCCCTCGACGCCTCGCTCGCGCCGCTGATCGGGCCGCGCACGGCGAGCGCGGTCGAGAAGGCCTTCGGGTACCGCACGGTCGGCGAGCTCCTGGGCCACTACCCGCGCCGCTACGCGAAGCGGGGCGAGTTGACGGCGCTCTCGCGCCTCCCCGTGGGAGAGAGCGTGACGATCGTGGCGGAGGTGCGCGAGGTGCGCGAGCGCCCGATGCGCAACCGGCGCGGCACCCTGCTCGAGGTCGTCATCTCGGACGGCTCGGGCACGCTCTCGCTGACGTTCTTCGGACAGCCCTGGCGCGCGGCGAAGCTCCACCGCGGCGTGCGCGGGATCTTCGCGGGCACGGTCTCGATGTTCCGCGACACCCCGCAGCTCACGCATCCCGACTACCGCCTGTTCGACGACGAGGAGGCCGCCGCGACGGAGACGGGAGGCGGTGAGCTCGCGAAGGACTGGGCCGAGCGGCCGATCCCGATCTACCCCGCGACCAGCGCGATCTCGAGCTGGCAGCTCCAGGCCGCGATCGGCGTGCTGCTGGACGGCCTGCGCGACGTGCCCGACCCGATGCCCGAGCAGGTGCGCGCCGGCCGCTCGCTGCTGGGCCTCGGCGAGGCGCTGGAGCTGATCCACCGCCCGCAGCGGGAGGGCGAGGAGGCGCAGGCGCGCGAGACGCTGCGCTTCCACGAGGCGTTCCTCCTGCAGCTCGCCCTGCTCGAGCGCCGGGCCTCGGCGCGCAGCAGCCCCGCGACCGCCCGCGTACCCGGCCCCGGCGGTCTGCTCGAGCGCTTCGACGCCGCGCTGCCCTTCGCCCTCACCGGCGACCAGACCGCGGTGGGGCACGAGATCGCCGCCGATCTGGCCGCCGAGAGCCCGATGACCCGGCTGGTGCAGGGCGAGGTCGGCTCCGGCAAGACCCTCGTCGCGCTCCGGGCGATGCTCGCCACGGCCGAGAGCGGCGGGCAGGCGGCACTGCTCGCTCCGACCGAGGTGCTCGCGGGGCAGCACCTCCGCTCGATCGCGAGGACCCTCGGCCCGGAGCTCGCGGCCGAGCTGGTGCCGACCCTCCTCACCGGCGGGCTGGGGGCGGCGCCGCGCCGCGCGGCCCTCCTCCGGATCGTCTCGGGCACGGCGAAGATCGTCGTCGGCACGCACGCCCTCCTTGGCGACGCGGTCTCCTTCTACGACCTGGGCCTCGTCGTGATCGACGAGCAGCACCGCTTCGGCGTCGACCAGCGGGACGCCCTGCGCCGGAAGGGCGCCACCCCGCCGCACGTGCTGGTGCTGACGGCCACGCCCATCCCGCGGACCGTCGCCATGACGGTCTTCGGCGATCTCGACACCTCGACCATCCGCGAGCTGCCCGCCGGGCGCCCCGGCATCACGAGCCACGTGGTCCCGCTCGCCGACCACCCCGCGTGGATCGCGCGGGCGTGGGAGCGCGCCGAGGAGGAGATCCGCTCGGGCCACCAGGTCTACCTCGTCTGCCCGGCGATCGAGCCGGGGGAGCCCGCCGAGGGCGCGCAGCCGCCCGAGGAGGACGCCGCCGCGCCGCTCACGACCGTCGCGGCGACGCTGGAGGGCGTGCGCGCGCATCCGCTGCTCGGGAAGCGGCGGTCGGCCGCGCTGCACGGGCGGATGACGACGGAGGAGAAAGACGCCGTGATGCGCTCCTTCGCCGCGGGGGAGATCGACGTCCTGGTGTCGACGACGGTCATCGAGGTCGGCGTGGACGTGCCGAACGCCTCGATGATGGTCGTGCTCGACGCGGAGCGGTTCGGGGTCTCCCAGCTGCACCAGCTCCGCGGGCGCATCGGGCGCGGCGGCGTCGCGGGGGTGTGCCTGTTCGTGACGGCGGCGGAGGCGGGGACGGTCGCGCGCGAGCGTGTGGAGGCGGTCGCCGCGACGCTCGACGGCTTCGCGCTGGCCGAGGTCGACCTGGAGCTGCGCCGCGAGGGCGACGTGCTGGGCGACTCGCAGTCCGGCGGGCGCTCGTCGCTCCGCCTGCTGCGGGTGGTGCAGGACGCGGACGTGATCGTGGAGGCGCGGGCGCTGGCCGAGCGGCTCCTCGCGGAGGATCCGTCGCTCGCCGCGCACAACCGGCTCCGTGCCGCGCTCGAGCGCCGCGTGCAGGACCGCGACCGGGAGTTCCTCGCCAAGAGCTAGGCGGTGCCCGCCCGCTACTCTGTCGGCATGGCCCGCATCGCCGTCGTCCCCGGCTCCTTCGACCCCGTGACCCTCGGTCATCTCGACGTGATCGAGCGGGCCGCGCGCCTGGTCGACGAGCTGCACGTCGTGGTGGTGCACAACCCCGCCAAGACGGCGCTGCTGCCGATCGCCCAGCGCGTCTCGCTCATCGAGCAGTCGATCGCGGAGGCAGGGGTCGAGGGGCGGATCGTCGTCGCTTCGTGGAGCATGGGCCTGCTCGTCGACTACTGCACCGACGTCGGCGCGAGCATCCTGGTGAAGGGCATCCGCTCGCAGGTCGACGTGGCCTACGAGACCCCCATGGCGATCGTGAACCGCAACCTCGCGCACGTCGAGACGGTGTTCCTCCTGCCCGATCCCGCGCACGCCCATGTGTCGAGCTCGCTGGTGCGGCAGGTCTCCTCCCTCGGCGGCGACGTCGCCCCCTACGTGCCGCCCGCGGTCGCCGCGTACCTCGCCGCCGGCTGAGGCGCCGCCGATCGTCCACTCGGGCGATCTCGGGCCGTGGACCCGTGCGCCCGCGGCAGCCGGGAGAATGGACCGGTGAGCGAGACGCGCGTGCAGGCCTGGGCCCTCGACGGCATCCCGGAGGTGACTCCCGGTGACGACCTGCTCGAGCTGATCCTCGCGGCCGTCGCCGCCGCCGCCGAGGAGGACCGGCCCGCGGACGGCGACATCCTCGTGGTCACGAGCAAGATCGTCTCGAAGGCGGAGGGGCGCGTCGTCGCCGCGACCGACCGCGAGGACGCGATCACGGCCGAGACCGTCCGCGTCGTCGCCACCCGGGCGCACGGCTCCGGCGTCACCCGCATCGTGGAGAACCGCCTCGGGATCGTGCAGGCGGCGGCCGGAGTCGACGCCAGCAACGTCGCGGAGGGGACGGTCCTCCTCCTCCCCGTCGACCCGGACGCCTCGGCGCGGGCCCTCTGTGCGGGCCTCCGGGAGCGGCTCGGCGTGGAGGTGGGCGTGCTCGTCAGCGACACCCTGGGCCGCGCCTGGCGCGTCGGGCAGACCGACGCGGCCATCGGAGCCGCGGGCGTCCTCGTGATCGACGACCTCCGCGGCGGGGTCGACGCCCTGGGGCGCACGCTCGGAGTGACCATGCCGGCCGTGGCGGACGAGATCGCCGCACTCGGCGACCTGGTGAAGGGCAAGGCGAGCGGCCGTCCCGTCGCCGTCGTCCGCGGGCTCGCCCGCCTGGTGACGGGGGTCGAGAGCCCGGGCGCCCGCACGCTGACCCGCACGGGCCCCGACGACATGTTCCGCCTCGGCGCCGACGAGGCCTTCGCCGAGGGCTTCGCGGCCGGAGCCGCCTCGCGCGAGGAGCGCGCGTGACCGGCTGGAGCGCGGTCGTCGTGTTCAAGGGCCGCGGTGGCTCGAAGACGCGCCTCGACGTGCCGGGCCGCGCGGCGCTGGCCGAGGCGTTCCTCCTGGACACGCTCGCCGCCGTAGCCGCTGCGGAGCCGGTGGCGAGCCTTCTCCTGGTCACCTCCGACGCCGGTGCGGCCGACCGCGCACGGGCGGAGCACCCGCAGTTGGTGGTGGTGCCCGACCCGGGGACCCTCGACGCCGCCGTGTCCGGGGGAGCCGAGGCCGCCCTGCACCGCCGGCCGGGCGCCCCGGTGATCGTGCTGACCGGGGACCTGCCCGCCCTGCTGCCGTCGGACCTCTCCGAGGCGCTCGCGACGCGGTCGCTCCCGGCCGTCGTCCCGGACCGCGAGGGGAGCGGCACCACGGCGCTCCTGCTGGCGGCCGGAGCCCTCGTCGCTCCGGCGTTCGGCCCGGGCTCTCTGGCCCGGCACCGCGCCGCGGGCTGCGCCGTCGTCGTGCTGCCCGGCTCGTCGACGCTGAGGCTGGACGTCGACACGCTCGCCGATCTCGGAGACGCGGAGGAGGCCGGCGTCGGCCCGCACACCTCCCGTGCGCTGGCCGCAGCGGCCTGAGGCGCAGGGAGTCCGAGCCGCGGACGCGGTCAGCCGGCGAGCAGCCCCGCCTCGAACACCACCGTCAGGCCGGCGTCGATCGCGAGCGGTGCGCCGTCGACCGAGCGGACGGGGATCGCCCGCCGGGTGCTCGACACCAGCCACGCCGCATCGGCACCGGTGAGCGCCGAGACCGGCAGCTCGCGGCGCGACGACGCGAGCCCGCGGCGCTCGCCCAGCGCGAGGACCCGCTCGACCGTCGTGCCGGCGAGCACGCTGCCCGAGAGCGGCGTCGCGAGCACCCCGTCGCCGAGGAGCACCAGGCTCGACGTCGCTCCCTCGAGGAGCAGCCCGTCGCTCGTGCGCCAGACCACGTCGTCCGCGCCCCGGGATGCCGCCTCGCGCAGCGCCGCCCGGGTGACGGCGCCCGAGGTGGTCTTGACGCCCGGGAGCAGCCACGGCGCGAGCGGACCGCTCGCGTACCCGCGGTCCAGCACGACGACGGCCGCGCCCTTCTCCCGGAGCGCCCTCGAGTCGGGAGTCGGAGCCGCGCGCACGGTGCACCGGGCGGAGTCGCCCGACCCGTGGGCGGCGATGAAGCGGACCGTCAGGTCGTCGACCCGATCGTGCTCCGCCACGGCGAGGTCGACCGCTCGGGACCAGAGGGGCGCCTCCGGGATCGTCAGCCCGACGGCCCGGGCCGATCCGGCCAGCCTCTCGAGGTGCTCGCCGAGCGCGCGGGGACGTCCATCGAGGACCGCGACGGTCTCGAAGACCCCGTCGCCGCGGAGGTAGCCCGCCTCGTCGACGCGGACGAGCGGACCCTCCGGGTCGCGGAGGACGACGACGCCGGAGGTGATCTCGACCAGGACGGGGGTGCTCATCCGCCCATCCTGCCCCCGGCGGAGCCTCAGCGGGGGAGGAGGCCGCTCGCCACGTCGGACGGCTCGACGATCTCGCGCCACGGCTCCGGCCGGAGTCCTGCCGAGCCGAGCACGTCGGCCCCGGCGAGGAGGTCCACGTCGAGACCTGTCAGCTCGCCGATCGCGGCGACCGGCAGCTGGAACGTCCTGAAGCCGCCGAGCGGCACCAGGCCCTCGCGCACGCGCTCCACGAGCTCGCTCTGGTCGAGCAGGTACGCGCTCGTCGCGAGCGTCGATCCGTCCGGGCTCCACGCCGCGATCTTCCAGAAGCGGCGGGGGATGCCCGTACCGCGGTAGACCGGGTCGTCGTCCGCGAGCACGGGCCCGGTGAAGACGCTCAGGCGCGTGCGCCAGGTCTGCGCGTACTCGAGCACCAGCGTCTCGAGCCCGAGCCACAGCTCCTGCGACTGGTTGAAGCCGCTCGCCTGGGGCGCGGCGTTCGTGTAGCAGAAGCTGTCGCGGTTGGCCGCGGCGGCCTCGTCCCGGTCGCCCCAGACGGGGTCGCGGCGGCGGACGAGGTGGCCCCGGTCGAGGTCGTTGCGGGCGTACACCTCCGGCCCGGTCTGCTCGGAGGCGGGGATGCGGTCGTCGAGGTGCCAGTCGTCGCCGCGGCCGAGCTCGACCAGGCGCGCGCCGTCGATGTTCACGGCCGTCGAGACGGCCAGGCGCCGCTCCGGATCCAGCAGCACCTCGAAGTGCGTGTACGGCAGGAGCCGCACCGGGCGCTCGACCCTCAGGCGCGGCGCACCCGCGGGGACGCCGAGGAAGTCCGCGTCGAAGCTCACTCCTCGACCTCCGCCGTCGGAGTCGCCGTGGCTGTCGCTGTCGGGGTCGCCGTGGGCGTCGCCGGGGGAGCCTCGGTCGCGGGGACTCCCGTGCCGGTCGGAGCCGGAGCCGGTGCCTGGGTGGCGGGAGCCGGGACCTGCGAGCCGTTGCTGATCAGCAGGGCGATGTCGGAGTAGCGCGCGACGGTCGTGCCCGCGGCCGGGTCGGTGCCCGCCACCACGCCGGCGGGGAGCGACGAGTCGATGGTCGCCCCCTCCTCGACGTCGAAGCCGAGGTCCTCCAGCGCCTCCGTGGCGTCGTCGACCGAGCGGCCGGAGACGGTCGGCACGGCGATCTGGCGGCCGTTCAGCAGGGCGCTGCTGGGCTCCTCGAAGTCGTCCCCGCCGTACTTCTGGTCGGCGCGGGTCATCACCGAGTTCCAGATGTAGTGGCGGATGTTGGAGGCGTACGGGCGGCTCTCGAGCTCCGAGTTCGGGAAGCGGACCTCGCGCATCGAGGTGTGGCCGTCGATGTTGCCCACCCAGACCACGGTCGCGACGCGCGAGCTCGCCCCGTCCATCCAGGTCGACTCCGCGTTGTCGGTGGTGCCGGTCTTGCCGATGTGCTCGATACCGTCGTCCGGGTCGGACTGGGCGGCCGTGCCGCCGGTGACGACGCGCTGCAGGGCGTAGTTCGCGACCGCCGTCAGCTCGGGGCTGAGGGCCTGGTTGCAGGTGGAGGTCGGCGGCTGGACGGCGGCGCCGGTCGCGTCGGTGATCGAGTCGATGGCGATCGCGGAGCAGGCGGTGCCGTTGTTGGCGAAGCCGGCGAAGGCGGTGACCATCGAGAGGGGGGAGATGAGCGTGTCCGAGCCGAGGATGGCGGACGGCTTGTAGTCGACCTCGCCGCCGTCGGCCGCCTTCACGCCGAAGCCGACCGCGCGGTCGCGGATCGCGCAGAGGTCGAGCTGCTGCGCCATCGAGACGTAGACGGTGTTGATCGACTGCATCGTGCCGGTCAGCACGCTGTAGCTCCCGTTCTCGCTGTCGTCGTTGTTGACCTCGTACGAGGTGTCGAGCTCGCCGCCCGGGGCGCAGCTGGCGGGGAAGCCCGAGAAGGTGCGCTCGCGGCCGTTGATCGTCTCGTTCAGGGTGCGTCCGCTCGCGAGCCACTGCGCGAGCGTGAACACCTTGTAGGTCGATCCGACCTGGAACCCGGCGGAGCCGCCGTAGGCCGTGTCGGTGTTGAAGTTGACGGCGGAGAAGTTCGCGCCGTTGACGGCGCCGGCCGCGTCGTAGTCCTTGTTCTGCACCATCGCCAGGATCCGGCCGGTGCCGACCTCCATCGAGACGGTCGCGCTGCCGATGTTGGTGTCGAGGGTGGGGACCTTGGGGACGGCGTTGTTCGTCGCGTTGGCCGCGGTGTCCTGCAGGTCGCGGTCGAGCGTCGTGTAGATCTTGTAGCCGCCGCGCTGGAAGTTCGCGAGGCGGGTGTCCGCGTCGTCGCCGAACGCCGGGTCGTTCTGGACGACACGGGTGATGTAGTCGCAGAAGAAGGCCGCGTTGCCGGCGGTCTGGCAGCCGGTGGGCGTCTGCGTGATCGCGGGGACGACCTCCTCGGCGACGGCGGCGTCGTGGTCGGCCTGCGAGATCTTCCCCTCCTGCAGCATCTGGTCGAGGACGTAGTCGCGGCGGATCTTGTTGTCCGGGATGTTCTCGGGCTGGTCGATCCTGAGGCCGTTGGGGTTGTTGACCGTGGCGATCAGGCTCGCGGCCTGCGCGAGGCTCAGGTCGGCCGCGCTGGTCGAGAAGTAGTACTCGGCCGCCGCCTGGATGCCGTAGACCTGGCCGCCGAAGCCGGCGATGTTGAGGTAGCCGAGGAGGATGTCGTCCTTGCTGTACTTCTTCTCGAGGTCGACGGCGAGCTTCATCTCCTTGAGCTTGCGGCTCGGAGTGGTCGCGGTCGCCTCCTCGTAGGCGGCCTCGGAGGCCGCCTCGTCGGTCGCGCTCAGCGACTCCGCCTTCTGCACGAGGACGTTCTTGACGTACTGCTGAGTGATGGAGGATCCGCCCTGGAGGTCACCGCCGACGATGTTGCTGAGCACCGCGCGGATCGTGCCCTGCAGGTCGACGCCGCCGTGGTCGTAGAAGCGCGGGTCCTCGGTCGAGACCGCCGCGTCCTTCACGGACTGGCTGACCTGGTCGAAGGCCACCTCCTCGCGGTTCTGCGCGTAGAAGGAGGCGAGCAGCTCGTCCGAGCCGTCGGTGCGCTTGGCGTAGATCTCGGTCTTCTGGGCCAGCTGGCCGAGCTCGAGGTACTCGGGCACCGTCTCGAACAGCCCGATCGGGTTGTTCTCGGCGAGACCGGTGACGGCGAGGGCGGGAGTGACCCCGACCGTGATCAGCAGGCCCCCGGCGAGGCTGGCTCCGACGATCCCGAGGACCCGGGCGAGCACGCCGCCGCGGGCGGTTCCTTGCGCAGACATGGCTACGAGAGTAGGCGACGAGTCTGGATCCGTCGTGCGGCCGCGCTCGGGGGCCCGGATGCCCGCCCTCCCGGCCCCGGGAGCGGCGGCCGCCGGTACGGTGAGCGGGTGACCAGAGCCCGAGCATGACCGCCTCCGCCGACCCCGCCGAGACGCGCCGCCGCGCGGTGCTCGTGGTGGCCGTCCTCGCCTCCTTCGTCGCCTTCCTCGACGGCACCGTCGTCAACGTCGCCCTGCCCGCCATCACCCGCGAGCTCGGCGGCGGGCTCGCGGTGCAGCAGTGGGTGGTCGACGGGTACCTGATCACGCTCGGCGCGCTGATCCTCGTGGCCGGCTCGCTCGCCGACCGCATCGGCCGGGCCCGCAGCATGACCATCGGCCTGATCGGCTTCGGTGTCACCTCGCTGCTGTGCGCGCTGGCCCCCACCGCCGAGGTCCTCATCGTGGCGCGGATGCTCCAGGGCGCCGCCGGCGCGATCCTCGTGCCCAGCTCGCTCGCCCTCATCATCGCGACCGTCCACGGCGCCGCGCAGGCCCGGACCATCGGCGCGTGGACGGCCTGGACCGGCACGGCGACGATCGCCGGCCCCGTGCTCGGCGGCCTGCTGGTGGACGCGGGCTCGTGGCGGTACGTCTTCGCGCTCAACCTGCTGCCGATCGCGGTGACCCTGGTCCTGCTGCGCAGGCTCGGCGCGGTCGACTCGGGGACCCGGGTGCCGATCGACGGCGTCGGCGCGGTGCTCGGGGTGATCGGCCTGGGAGGGCCGGTGTTCGCGCTGATCGAGCAGGAGCGGCTCGGGATCCAGCATCCGCTCGTGCTGACCGCCCTGATCGGGGGAGTCGCCGCCCTCGTCGCGTTCGTCGTGTGGGAGCGGCGCGCGGCGCATCCGATGCTGCCGCTGTCGCTCTTCGCGTCGCGGAACTTCACCGTCGGCAACGTCTCGACGGCGTTCGTCTACGGCGCGCTCTCCTTCGGCTTCTTCGCGCTGGGCCTGTTCCTGCAGCAGACCCTGGGCTTCTCGGCGACCCTGGCCGGGCTCGCGACGCTCCCGCCGACGATCCTGCTGCTCCTGCTCTCGCAGGTCTCCGGGTCGTTGTCGGCGCGGTTCGGCCCGCGGCTCTTCATGGGCGTCGGACCGCTGATCGCCGCGGCCGGGTTCCTCCTGCTCTCCTTCGTCGACGAGGGCGCCGACTACGCCACGCAGCTGCTCCCGGGGATCCTCCTCTTCGGCTTCGGCCTCGCGGTGACGGTCGCCCCGCTGACCTCGACGATCCTCGGCGCGGTCGAGGACGGGCACAGCGGAGTCGGCTCCGCCGTGAACAACGCCGTCTCGCGCATCGCCGGGCTGGTCGCCATCGCCGCGACCTCGCTCGTGGTCGGCGACTCGCTCGACGTCGAGGGCTTCTCCCGTGCCGCCGTCGCGACCTCCGCCCTCCTGGTCGCCGGCGGCGTCGTCTCCCTCCTCGGCATCCGCAACCCGGCTCCCGCCGACCGCTGACGACTGCTCGGGGAGCGTCTCCGACCCCCGTCCGGGGTGCGGCGCTCCGTGTTCACGCGGTGTCCGCCGATCCTTCGACGGAACGTGGATGAAATAGTTGTCGCTACATGGAATACTGATCGACGTCGATGCGCTTGCATACATCGGACGGGGACGCTCTCCCCGCGACGACCGTCACACTCGAGGAGAAACCATGACCGACACCGTCACCATCCCCGGCTACAAGGCCGGCACCTGGGTCATCGACCCCACCCACAGCGAGGTCGCGTTCAGCGTCCGCCACCTGATGATCAGCAAGGTCAAGGGCAAGTTCGAGCGCTTCACCGCCACGTTCACCACCGGCGAGAACCCGCTCGACTCCAAGGTCGAGGCCACCGCCGAGGTCGCCTCCGTCAACACCAACGAGCCCAACCGCGACGGCCACCTCCGCACCGGCGACTTCTTCGAGGCCGAGCAGTACCCGGAGATCCACTTCGTCTCGACCGCCGTCCGCCCGAACGGCGACGACTTCCTCGTCGACGGCGAGCTCACCATCAAGGGCACCACCAAGCCCGTCACCTTCGAGGTGGAGTTCGGCGGCTTCGGCACCGACCCCTACGGCAACTACAAGGCCGGCCTCACCGCCAAGGCCACCATCGACCGCACCGACTTCGGTCTGACCTACAACGCGGCCCTCGAGACCGGTGGCGTGCTCATCGGCGAGAAGGTCACCATCACCCTCGACCTGCAGGCCGCCCACCAGGCGTAGTCCGAGCCGATCGACCGGAGCCGTCCCTCCCCCCGGGGAGCGGACGGCTCCGTCGTTCCCGGAGCCGGTGCGGGATCAGAGGATGCCGAGCTCCGTCAGCTGCTCGGAGATGCCCGCGCCGTCGGGCGCGAAGACCCAGGTCGTGCCGCTGGTCAGGGAGCGGTCTTCGGCCTTGGAGCGGCCTCCCGCGAGCACCGCCTCGCCGGTGGAGAGCTGGCGGATCGCGATCGCCGCGACCTTGTCGGGGTGCTCGTCCGCGAAGTCGGAGTAGATCTCCTCGTCGTGCTGCCCGTCGTCGCCGACCAGCAGCCAGCGCACGTCCGGGAACTCGGCCGCGAGTCGGCGGAGGTTCATCTCCTTGTGCTGCTTGCCGCTGCGGAACCAGCGGTCGTGCGTCGGGCCCCAGTCGGTCAGGAGGAGCGCTCCGGCCGGGTACAGGTGCCGCGAGAGGAATCGGGTGAGCGCCGGGGCGACGTTCCACGCGCCGGTGGAGAGGTAGATGACCGGGGAGCCCTCGTACTGCCGGGCGAAGCGGTCGAGGAAGACCGCCATGCCGGGCGTGGGCATCCGGGCGTGCTCGTCGAGCACGAAGGTGTTCCAGGCGGCGACGAAGGGGCGGGGGAGCGCGGTGACCATCACCGTGTCGTCCACGTCCGACACGACGCCCAGCCGCGCCTCCGGACGCACGATGAACACGGGCGCCTCGACGGGCTTCGAGCCCGCGGTCGAGAAGGTGATGGTGTGCCAGCCGGGCTCGAGCGTGATCGGGAGATCCGCGTCGACGACTCCGCCGCGATCGGCCGTCACCCGGTGGGTCTGCCCGTCGGCCTCGACGGTCACGACGGCCCCGCTCACGAAGACGCTGGTGAAGCTCCGCCAGCCGCGCACGCCCTCGACGGGGCGGACCTCCTCGACTCCGGGAGGGGTCGGCCGCGTGTAGAGGACGCGGGCCAGGACGCGCAGCTGCGTCGTCGAGCCGTAGCCGGTGTAGGGGATGACCCTCGGGACGTAGCCCTTGCGCTTCACGCGCCTCATCCGGAAGGAGTGGAGTCGGTCCTCGAGGCGGGCGGCGCGGTGCATGACCTCCGCCTTGCCCGCGCTCAGGGGCTTGCTCTCGGGCGTCAGCGGCATCCGCCCAGTCTGTCAGACCGGATGCCGGACCGCGGATCGCGCTCTCACGCGATCGTCAGGCTCCGGTCGGCTCGATCAGCTCGGGGCCGTTCGCCGAGACGGAGCCCACGGCCGCACCGACGCCGTGCACCTCGAGCTCCTCGGCCAGCTCGGCCGCGCCCTCGGCGGCCGCGCGCAGCAGCTCGCCGTCCCCGGGGGAGGCCGGGTCCAGCCAGTCCTCGATCAGCTCCGGCTGCAGCAGCACGGGCATCCGCTCGTGCACCTCGGCGAGCGGCCCGACGGAGGGGCGGGTGAGGACCGTCGCCGAGAGCAGCCACGGAGAGCCCGGCTGGGCCGAGCGCCACCACTCGTAGAGACCGGCGAAGAGGAGGAGCGAGCCCTCGCCCGGCGAGACGTAGACGGGTGCCTTCGCCCCGTCCGCGCCGACCCGCCACTCGTACCAGCCCGAGGCGGGCACGATCGCGCGCCGGGAGGCGTAGGACTCGCGGAACGACGGCTTCTCGGCGACGGACTCGATCCGCGCGTTGAACAGCGGCGGCCCCGCGGACGGGTCGGCGGCGGAGCGGGGCACCAGGCCCCAGCGGGCTCCGGCGAGCCGGCGCCGCGGCGGGCTGCCCTCCTCGACCCCCTTCATCGACTCCGCGACGACGGCGATCCGCTGGGTCGGCGCGATGTTCCAGGACGGCTCCGGCAGGTCGGCGCCCGGCTCGTCGATGTCGAAGAGCGCCACCAGGTCGGCGGTGGTCTGCGAGAGGACGAAGCGTCCGCACATGGTTTCTCCCGGGTGGATCGGACCCGCGGAGCCGTCGCCCTTCCGGGGGCGCGAAACACGAGGGACTTTCGATGAGACGACCCCGACCGGCGGTCGCCGTGCGTACGATTGTAGGAACCACGACCGAAGGAGCCCGCCGTGCCTCTTGGAAACCTCGTCGATCGACCGTTCGGTGAATCGTCCCAGGTCCGCAACGAGCCGGTGCAGGTGCGCAGCGCCGCCCGTCTCGCCTCGCTGCTCGACGCGGCGGCCGCCGTTGTCGACGAGGTCGGCTTCGACCGCCTGACCACGGCGATGGTCGCCGAGCGCGCGGGAGCCGCGATCGGCACGGTCTACCGCTACTTCCCGGACCGCATCGCCGTCCTCCAGGCGCTGCGCGAGCGGGCCCTCGAGCGCTTCCGCCGCCGCGTCATCACCGAGATCCGCGACACCCACCCGGGCAACTGGTGGGGCGCGGTCGACTGCGCCATCGACGCCTTCTGCGAGATGCACCGCAACGAGCCGGGCTTCCGCTCCATCCGCTTCGTCGACACGATCCACGCCCCCGAGGTCGCGGGCGAGGCGTTCGAGGCCGGCTTCTTCGCCCGCCGCTTCGCCGAGATCCTCGCGTCCGAGTACGGCCTCCCGGGCGGCGCGCAGCTGTCCTTCCGCCTCGAGGTGACCATCGAGGTCGCGGACGCGCTGCTCACGCGCGCGTTTCTCATCGACCCCAACGGCGACCAGCGCTTCATCGACGAGAGCCGCTCGCTGCTGCGCCACTACATGACCTCGCACTACGGAGCCGTCGAGGAGTCCTGACCCGCCCGGGCTGTCAAGGCCCTAGTCGCTCCCGGAACATCCCGCAACACTTCGCGGTCCGGGTTGGCAGGCGGCTGCTATTGGTGTTTTCCTTGCCGCCTGGCCCCGTTCGGGGCCGCGGGCCGTGCAACGGCCGGACGCGCGGAGCGAGAGCGGGCACAGTCGTGGATCAGGGACAGATCGGCGCGCACACCGCCGGACGGCGGGCGGCCTCGTGATCGAGTTCCGCAACGTCAGCAAGCAGTACCCGGATGGCACGCGGGCGGTCGACGACTTCTCGCTCGTGCTGCCCTCCCGGCAGACGACCGTCTTCGTCGGCTCCTCGGGCTGCGGGAAGACCACGATCCTCCGCATGATCAACCGGATGATCGAGCCGACCTCCGGCACCATCGAGATCGACGGCGAGGACATCTCCTCCCTGCCCGCCGTCGCGCTCCGCCGCCGCATCGGCTACGTGATGCAGAACTCCGGCCTGCTGCCGCACCGCAAGGTCATCGACAACATCGCGACCGTGCCGCGGCTGAACGGGGTCGCCAAGAAGCAGGCGCACGCCCGCGCGCTCGAGCTGATGGACACGGTCGGACTGGACCGTGCGCTCGCCGCCCGGTACCCCAGCCAGCTCTCCGGCGGCCAGCAGCAGCGCGTCGGCGTGGCGCGCGGCCTCGCGGTCGACCCGAACATCCTGCTGATGGACGAGCCGTTCGGCGCGGTCGACCCTCTCGTGCGCGCCGACCTGCAGCGCGAGACCCTGCGGCTCCAGGACGAGCTCGACAAGACCGTGGTCTTCGTCACCCACGACATCGACGAGGCGTTCCTCCTCGGCGACCAGGTCGTCATCCTCGAGAAGGGCGGCCGGATCGCGCAGAAGGGCTCGCCCGCCGAGATCCTGGCGAACCCCGCGAGCGAGTTCGTCGCCGGCTTCGTCGGTGCCGACCGCGGCAAGCGCTCGCTCCGGATCGAGGAGCGCGACGGCGCCCGCATCGTGGTCGACGGCGACGGGCGCCCGACCGGAGTGCTGCGCGCGCAGGACGGCCCCGCCGCGTGAACTGGGTCGTCAACAACACGGACGCGATCGTCGCGAACCTGCTGGCGCACCTGGCCCTGTCGGTCCCGCCGATCCTGCTCAGCTTCCTCGTCTCGCTGCCGTTCGGCTGGTTCGCGAACCGCTACCGCTGGAGCCGCGGCACCCTGCTGACAGGGCTCGGCGTGCTCTACGCCATCCCCTCGCTGGCCATGTTCATCCTGCTGCCGGTCCTGCTGGGCATCCCGCTCCGCTCGACCGCCAACGTGATCACGGGCCTCACCCTGTACGGCGTCGCGCTGATGGTCCGCACCACCTCGGACGCACTGGGCGCGGTGTCGGACGACGTCCGCCAGTCGGCGACCGCGATGGGCTACTCCGGCTGGGCGCGCTTCTGGCGGGTCGAGTTCCCGCTGGCCGGTCCGGTCCTGCTCTCGGGCCTGCGCGTGGTCACGGTCAGCACGGTCAGCCTGGTGACGGTCGGCGCGGTGCTCGGGATCCAGAGCCTCGGCCTGCTCTTCACCGACGGCTTCCAGCGCGGCATCACCGGTGAGATCGTCACGGGCATCGTCCTCACGATCGTCCTCGCGCTGGTGCTCGACGGACTGCTGGTGCTGATCGGCCGTCTCCTCATGCCCTGGACGGCTCTGGACCGCACGCGCCGCTCGCGCAGACCGGTCGCGGTCGAGAGGGCGGTGACGTCGTGAACCTCATCGCCGAGGCCTTCGCCTGGATCGCCGACCCCGCGCACTGGACCGGGGTCTACGCGATCCCGACCCGCGTCGCCCAGCACGTCGGCATCAGCCTGCTGGTGCTCGTGATCGCGGCCGCGATCGCGATCCCGATCGGCTACCTGATCGGGCACACCGGGCGCGGCAAGGGCATCGCCGTGCCGGTCGCAGGCGGCCTGCGCGCCCTGCCGACGCTGGGCGTGCTCGTCCTCGCGGCGATGAGCCTGGGGCTCGGCCTCGGCGCTCCGGTGATCGCCCTCGTCGTGCTCGCGATCCCGTCGGTGCTCGCCGGAGCGTACTCCGGGCTCGAGGCGGTCGACCGCCGCACGGTCGACGCGGCGCGCTCGATGGGCATGACCGAGTGGCAGATCCTGACGAAGGTCGAGATCCCGCTGGGGCTGCCGCTGCTGATCGGCGGGCTCCGCTCGGCGGCGCTGCAGATCATCGCGACCGCCACGCTCGCCGACTACATCGGCGCCGGCGGCCTCGGGCAGTACATCTTCCGCGGAGTGAAGTCGGGGGACTACCCGCAGATGCTCGCCGGCTCGATCCTGGTGATCGTGCTGACGCTCCTCAGCGAGGTCCTCTTCGCCCTCCTCCAGCGGCTCGCCGTGCCGCGCGGAGTCGTGCTCGGCCTGGCCGGCACCGCCGGCCGCACAGGTTCCCGCGCCTCGTCGCCCCGACGACGCGCGGTGATGGGAATCCCCATCGAAGAAGGGAAATAGCAATGTTCACAGCACATTTCACGAAGGGCCGTGTCGCGCTCAGCGCACTCGCGGTCGGTGCCGTCGTGGCACTGGCAGGGTGTTCCTCGAGCGATCCGCTCGATGAGGGATCGGGTGCGACTGCGGGCAGCGAGACCATCGTGGTCGGCTCGCAGGACTACTACTCGAACGAGATCCTCGCCGAGATCTACGCGCAGGCGCTGGAGAACGACGGCTTCACCGTCGACCGCCAGCTGCGCATCGGCCAGCGCGAGATCTACCTGCCCGAGATCGAGAGCGGATCCATCGACGTCTTCCCGGAGTACGACGGCAGCCTCCTGCAGGCGCTCGAGCCCGACGCGACGGCCACCACTGCCGACGACGTGTACTCCGCGCTCGGCGACGCGCTGCCCGACGGCCTCCGCGCCCTCGACGCCGCCGAGGCCAGCGACCAGAACTCGTACACCGTCACCCAGGCCTTCGCCGACAAGTGGGACCTGACCGACATCGCGTCGCTCAAGAACGTCACCGACCCGATCGTGGTCGGCGGCAACTCCGAGCTGCAGACGCGCCCCTACGGGCCCGACACCCTGCAGTCGAAGTACGGCATCACGACCACCTTCCAGGCGATCGAGGACAGCGGCGGATCGACCACCGTCGACGCGCTCACCAGCGACCAGATCCAGCTGGCGAACGTCTACACGGCCGACCCGAACATCCAGAAGAACGACCTCGTCGCTCTCGAGGACCCGGACGGACTGTTCGTGGCCGACAACGTCGTGCCGATCGTCTCGAGCAAGATCACGGACGACGCGGCCGAGGTGCTGAACGCGGTCAGCGCGAAGCTCACGGCGGACGACCTCGTCGCCCTCAACTCCGAGAGCGTCAACGAGCAGAAGTCCGCGTCCGCGATCGCGGGCGAGTGGCTGAAGTCGGCGGGTCTCGTCGACTGATCCTCCCCGGATCCACGCCCGGAGGCGCGTCACTCGTCGAGGTGACGCGCCTCCGCTCTGTTCAGGAGCTTCTTCCCGAGGAGCACGAGCAGGGCGAAGACGACGATGACGCCCACGAAGACGTAGCCGGCGCCGTGCAGGCTCTCCGAGAGCTCCCGGTAGCTGCCGGCCGCGGCCGCGCCGACGCCGACGTAGGCGGACGACCAGAGCACGCACGCCGGGATCGTCCAGGCCATGAAGGTCCGGTAGCGCATCCCGCTCATCCCCACCGTCAGCGGGATCAGCGAGTGCAGCACCGGCAGGAATCGCGAGAGGAACACGGCGAACCCGCCGCGCCGCGCGAGGTAGCGCTCGGCCTTCAGCCAGTTCTTCTCGCCGAGCCGGCGTCCCAGACGCGACGCGCGGATCCGCGGCCCGAACCAGCGGCCGAGGTAGAAGCCGACGGACTCGCCGGAGAGGGCGCCGATGACGACCGTGACGGCCAGCGCCACGAACTGCAGCGGGCTGGTCACGCCGGTCGCGCTGACGATCACGATCGTGTCGCCGGGGACGACGAGGCCCGCCAGGATCGTGGTCTCGAAGAAGATCGCGAGTCCGGCGAGGAGCGTCCGCCAGACCGGGGGGACGCTGACGACGAAGTCCAGGATCCCGGTGAGGGTGTCGTTCACCGGGCGCCCCCGCCCGCCGCGGACTCGATCGGGGGCTGGGGCCGACGGCGGCTCCGAATGCTCGGCATGGCTCGATCGTAGGGGCGCACGGCTGGGCGGCGGCAGGGCTGCGCCCCGGAGGCCGGTGGACGCCGAGCGGTCAGGGGACGGCGACGAGCGCGGAGGCCGCCGGGCCGGTGCCGTTCGCCGTGACCGCCTGCACCGAGAGGGTGTAGCTGCGGCCCGGGACCAGCTTCGTGAAGGTCTGCGAGCGCTTGGTCGCGGCGACCACGGCGCTCCAGGCTCCGGCTCCGCTCGTGTCGGACCCGTCGCGCGACACCCGGTAGCCGGTGACCGCCGAGCCACCGGTCCCCGCGGGGGGCGACCACGCGAGCGTCGCCGTGCCGTCCGAGCCCGCCGTGGCGGTGACCGCGGTCGGCGCGCCGGGGAGCCCGGCGGCGACGAGGGTCGCCGTCAGCGTGGTGCTGCTCCCGGGAGTGACGACGCTGTGCGAGGCGGCGCCGCCGTCCGACCAGGACGAGAACCGGTAGGCCGTGCCCGACGCGTCGGTCTGGTCCGGGACCTCCAGCTGGAGGGCCGAGCCCGCCCACGACACGACGGTCGTGCCTCCGGCGACCTCGGTGCCGTTGACGACGACCGTCCGGCCGGCGGGAGCGGTGGCCAGGGTGACGGAGACCTTCTGCGGGGAGAACGTCCGCGTCGCCGTCGTCGACACTCCGCTCGAGTCCGTCGCCGTGACGCTGATCAGGAGGTCGCTGTCCGCGGCGGCGGCGAGGTCCTCCGGACCGGGGGCGACGAAGGAGAGGTCGTTCCCCGCCAGCGGCCCGAGGAAGGGATGCGTGTGCTGAGCGTGGCGGCGCTGGACGGTCCAGGTGAGCGCCGAGGCGGGCAGGACGCCGTCCTCGGCGTCGGTCGCCGTGGCGCGGAGGCCGTAGCTCCGGCCCGTGACGAACACCCCTCCGTCGGCGGGTGCGGTGATGCTCACCGTCGGGGCACTGTCGCCCGAGGTGATCCTCGTCGTCGCGGGGGCGGAGACGGCTCCCTTCGGATCGCGGACGCGGAGGGACGCGGTCCAGCTGCCGGCGGCGTAGCTGTGGGTGAAGGTCGGGCCGGTCGTGATGCGGTCGGGGGTGCCGTCGCCGAACGACCACAGGTAGGTCAGGGCACCGCCCTCCGGGTCGCTGCTGCCCGAGCCGTTCAGCCGCGCGGCGAGAGGAGCCGCGCCGGAGGAGGGGGCGGCGGTGAGGGCCGCGGTCGGAGCGCGGTTCGCCGCGGCGGTGTAGGCGAGGCGCCGGACCTCGCCGCCGTTCGCGTAGCTGGTGTAGAAGAGGTCCTGGGTCCCGCGCGAGGGACCGAAGGCCATGGCGACGGCGCTGCTGCCGCCGAGGCCGGTCACGAGGTCGCCGGCCGCGCCGGTGCGGCCGAGGGTCCGGATCTTCCCGCACACGTAGTCGCCGAAGAGGTACGCGCCGTCGTAGGCGGCCGGCCAGACGCCGCGGGGGACGTAGGCGCCGCCCGTGATCGAGGCGCAGCCGCTGCTGTGCGCGTAGTCGTGGACCGGGTCGGTGAGCCCGGCGGGCGCCGCGGCTCCGCAGTTCGAGGCCGAGCCGGTCTTCGCGCAGTGGCCCTCACGGGTGTTCCAGCCGTAGTCGGCGCCGGCGACGCCCTGGTCGATCTCCTCCCAGGCGTCCTGGCCCACGTCGTTGATGCGGAAGACGGTGCCGGTCGCGTTCGGGTCGAAGGCCATCCGGAACGGATTGCGCAGGCCGCTCGCGAACGTCTCGCGGCAGCGCAGGCCCGCGGCGGCCGGGGCGAGCCGGCAGGAGGCGGTCCCGGTGCCCAGGTAGGGGTTGCCGGCCGGGACGCCGCCGGTGAGGGTGATCCGGAGGATCTTGCCGTTCAGGATGTTCGGGTCGCGGGCGGCGTCGTTCCGGCCGCCGCAGCCGCTGCCGCCCGGCGAGCCGACCCCGCCGCGGTAGTCGCAGCCGCCGTCGCCGACGCTGACGTAGAGCAGGCCGTCCTTGCCGATGGCGAGGTCGCCGCCGTTGTGGTTGCTCGCGGGGGAGTAGATGCCGTCGAGGAGGACGCGCTCGGAGGCCGGGTCGATGCGGTCGTCGGTGCCGAGCTGGAACGAGGAGACGCGGTTGCGCGGGGCTCCCGCGGGGTTCACCGTGCCGCCGGCGTTGGTCGGGCAGGAGGAGTCGGAGCCCTTCGCGGTGTAGTAGACGACGACGGTGCGCGAGCCCGGTGCCGGGTCGACCGCGAGGCCGAGCACACCGCGCTCGCCGTTGGCGCAGACCTTCGAGCGCAGGTCGAGGGCCGGGGTGGCGATAAGGCTGCCTCCGCGGATCACCCGGATCGCTCCGGTCTGCGAGGAGACGAGGGTGCGCCCGTCGGTCGTGAAGGCGAGGGCGGTCGGCGCGGGGACGGCCGCCACCCGCGAGTCGGTGAAGCCGGCGGGCACGACGGGAGCGGCGGACGCCGGACCCGCGGGCCCGGCGACGAGCGCGGCGGCCGTGATCGCCAGGACGGTGAGCAGGGCGAGACCGCGGGGGCGGATCCTCGAGCGGGGCATCGGTGACTCCGAGACGGTCGGCGCTGCTGAGCGAGCGGCGGTCTGCGGCGGTGCAGAGGGCGCTGTCGGCGATGACGCGGGGCCAGGATAGGCGCGCGCGGCGGAGGGGCCGTGTCCCCCTTCAGGGTCAACACTGGGGGCTCCGGGCGCGGTGTCCCCGGGCCGCTCACGTCGAGCGGGCTGCAGTGCGTCGGCCCGCCGGTTCACTCCAGAGCGGGCAGGACCACCGCGCGGACCGCCTCCGAGAACCGGGCGTAGCCGGCCTCGTCGAAGTGCAGGCCGTCGTCGACGAAGAGGGAGGGGTCGACAGAGCCGTCGGAGGTGACGAGCGCGTCGGCGGTGGGGACGAAAGTGACGCGGTCGTCCGTCTCGGCGTAGGCGCTGACCGCGGTGTTGGCGGCGCGGACCTCGGCACCGACGGAGGCGCGGGCGGGCGTCTCCGCGATCTCGACGTAGAACAGCTCGGCGTCGGGGGCGACCTCCTCCACACGCTGGAGGTACTCGACGACGGCGCCGGCGGTCTGGGCGCCGGTGCGCGAGCCCTCCTCGCCGCTGATGTCGTTCGCCCCCACGTACACGATCACGGCGCGCGGATCGAAGGGGGCGACCATGCGGTCCAGCCACGCGAGGTGATCGGCGACGGTCGTGCCGCCGATCCCGATGTTGTAGGTCTCGAGCGGGCGCAGGTCCTCCTTGGAGGTCGTCCAGCGGCCGATCGTGGAGCTGCCCGTGAGGACGATGCTGTGCTGCGGGAACCCGGCGGCGAAGCGCTTCTCGAGACCGGCGACGCGCTCGGCCATGTCGACGGAGGAGGTCGGGCCGGGGTCGGGGGAGCTCGCGGCCGGAGCGCCCGCGCCTCCGCTCCGCGAGGCGAGCGAGAGGGCGATGCCCGCGCAGGCGAGGACCAGCGCGAGCACCAGCAGCGCGACCAGGAGGCGGAGTCGGATGCGGCGGGCGCCGGGGGCGGAGCCGGGGGGCGTCGCTCGAGTCATGGCTCGATCTTCGGGCATCGGCGGGGGCGCGTCGTCCACGAGGAGGCCGTCCGAGGACCCGCGCACCTGTTGGCCGTCTCTCCGTCACCGGATCGCCGTGATCGGATCCGTGCAGAACATCACAGAGGATGCACAGCCGTGCGACACTTGCACATCGCCATCGTCATCGTCGCCGCCGGCCGACTTCCGATGGACGATCACGACGAGGACTCATGGCACGCGCACGCATCACCTGGGTGGACACGGCGAAGGGCATCGCGATCATCCTGGTCGCCCTGGCCCACTCCGTGCAGTGGACCACGACGGCCGGGATCGCCCCCGACTCGTGGAACGAGATCAACCTCCTCCTCATCACCTTCCGGATGCCGCTGTTCTTCCTCGCCTCGGGGCTGTTCGCCGGCTCCGTGCTCACCCGGTCGTGGCCGGAGCTCTGGCGTTCGCGGCTGAGCCTGCTGGTCTGGGCCTTCCTGCTCTGGTCCGTGGTGCGGTTCCTCTTCTTCCTGGTGGTGCCCAACCCGGGCGGCACCGACGAGTCCGACCCGCTCGCGCTGCTCCTCCAGCCGGTGATGCCGCACAACGGGCTCTGGTTCCTCTACGCGCTCACGATCTTCTTCGTGGCCGCCAAGCTCGCGCAGGGCCGGATCGACTGGCGGGTGCAGATCGGCATCGCGACCGCGATCGCCGTGGTCTGGTACGCCGTCCGCTCCAGCACCTCCGAGGGCACCGGGAACATCGCCTGGGACGGCATGGCCCGCTACCTGATGTTCTTCCTGCTCGGCCTCTACCTGCGGAACGCGGTGATCGCGTTCGTGGAGCGCCGCGGGATCGTCAGCGGAGTCGGCTTCGGCGTGCTGTTCCTCGTGCTCGCCGGCGTGATCCTCGCCGTCCGCGCCCGCTTCCCGCTGCTGACGATCGGGCTGGTCCTGGTGAGCGTGCTGGCGGTCCTCGCCGGGCTCGTGGTCGCCCGCTTCCTCTCGAACCGGCGCGGCGCGGGCTGGATCACCTTCATCGGCCGCAACACGCTCCCGGTGTACGTGGTGCACGTCCTCTTCGTCTCGCTCGCCACGAGCGCCCTGCTGCTCTTCGACGGAGAGCGCTGGCTCGACGTCATCGGGCCGGTCGTGCCGCTCCTGGTCTGCGCGATCGGCGTCGCTGCGGCGCTGGGCTTTTGGCGCCTCACCCGCGACCTGCCCGTGCTGAAGTACGGCTTCCAGGCGCCCGCCTGGTTCTCCGGCTCCCGCTCGCGCGTCGACGCCGGCTGACCGCGGGGCGCCAGCCGACGGCGCCTCGGCATCGGCCCCGGGATTCTCTTCACCGGGCGAGTCCGTCGATGCGTCGCGCGGTGGACGGATTCCCACGGCCGATCTCGCGGATGTGCGCCTGGCAATCCGCTGAAGGCCCGTGAGAGGAAGTCTCAGCGCTCCGTGGCCCGCCTGATCGCTCGGCGTCGAGAGGCCGGCGGCGGCGCGTCCGACGGAGGCGAGCCCCGCTCGGCAGTCGTCGCGCGGTGGACTCCCTCGACGTCGAGAGGGACTGTCTCGACGTCGAGCGACCGGTCGGCGGGAGTGCTCGGAGGGGCGTCCGGGGCCACCCCGGAAAGGGTGCCGCCCAGAGCTCGCGGAAGGCCGCACATCCGCCCCAGTACTGGGATCGGGGGCCGTCGGACCCCTCCCGCCCACCTACTCTCGGAGCTGTGAACGAACTCCTGGACCCGCTCCTGCTGTCGAGATGGCAGTTCGGTCTGACGACGATCTACCACTTCCTGTTCGTGCCGCTCACGATCGGCATGGCGCTCACCGTCGCGATCTTCCAGACCTGCTGGGTGCGCACCGGGAAGGTGCACTACCTGCAGCTGACGAAGTTCTTCGGGAAGCTCTTCCTGATCAACTTCGCGATGGGCGTCGTGACCGGGATCGTCCAGGAGTTCCAGTTCGGGATGAATTGGAGCGACTACTCCCGCTTCGTCGGCGACGTCTTCGGGGCACCGCTGGCGTTCGAGGGCCTGCTCGCCTTCTTCCTCGAGGCGACCTTCATCGGCCTCTGGATCTTCGGCTGGGACAAGCTGCCCGAGAAGCTGCACCTGGCCACCATCTGGCTGACCACGCTGGGCACCACGCTCTCGGCCTACTTCATCATCGCCGCGAACGCGTTCATGCAGAACCCGGTCGGCTTCCGCATCAACGAGACCAAGGGCCGCGCGGAGCTCACCGACATCTGGGCACTCCTGACCAACAAGGTCGCGCTCGCCGCCTTCCCGCACACGATCTTCGCCTGCTTCATGGTCTCGGCCGCCGTCATCATCAGCGTCGCGGCCTACCACCTCTCGCGGAACCAGCACCTCGAGACCATGCGCCCCGCACTGAAGTTCGGCGCCTGGATGATGCTCGTCAGCGGCGGCCTGACCCTGTTCACCGGCGACTCGCTCGGCCTCGCGATGGTCGACACGCAGCCGATGAAGATGGCGGCCGCGGAGGCGCTCTACAGGACCTCCACGGGCGTCGACGCCTCCTTCTCCGTCTTCACCTGGGGCACGCCGGACGGCTCGAGCGAGCTGTTCTCGATCCGCATCCCCTACCTGCTCTCCTTCCTCTCGACGCACACCTTCACCGGCACGGTCGAGGGCATCAACGACCTCCAGGCGCAGTACACCCAGGTCTACGGACCCGGCGACTACACGCCGATCATCTGGGTCACCTACTGGTCGTTCCGCTGGATGATGGCCCTCGGCGTCCTGGCCATCGGCGTCGCCGCGGCCGGCCTCTGGTTCACCCGGAAGGGCCGCGAGCCGAAGCAGTGGATGTGGAAGGTCGCGATCTGGGCCGCCCCGCTGCCGCTGATGGCGATGATCGTGGGCTGGGTCTTCACCGAGATGGGCCGCCAGCCGTGGCTCGTGTTCGGACTGCTGAAGACCGCCGACGGAGTCTCGCCCGGAGTGAGCGGCCTCGAGGTCCTGATCTCGCTGCTCGCCTTCACCGCGATCTACGGCACGCTCGCCGTGGTCGAGTTCCGCCTGATCAAGCGGGCCGCGCAGGCCGGCCCCGACGACGCTCCCGAGGTCGACGAGGAGAGCGGTCGCCCGCAGCTCGTCGGCACCGTCTACTAGGAGGCACCCCTCATGGATCTCGCCGTCCTCTGGTTCTGGATCGTCGCGTTCTTCTTCATCGGCTACTTCGTCCTCGACGGGTTCGACTTCGGTGTCGGCATGTCGCTCCCGTTCCTCGGGCGCGACGACACCGACCGCCGCGTGCTGATCAACACGATCGGCCCGGTGTGGGACCTGAACGAGACGTGGGTGATCGTCGCCGGCGCCGCCCTGTTCGCCGCGTTCCCGGAGTGGTACGCCACGCTCTTCAGCGGGTTCTACCTGCCGCTTCTGCTCATCCTGCTCGCGCTGATCGCCCGCGGCGTCTCGTTCGAGTACCGGCACCAGCGTCCGGAGGCGCAGTGGAAGCGGCGCTTCGACACGATGATCGTCGTCGGCTCCGCGGTGCCCGCCTTCCTCTGGGGCGTGGCCTTCGCGAACATCGTGCAGGGCGTCCCGATGGACGCCGACCACAACTACATCGGCACCGTCCTGGACCTGCTGAACCCCTACGCCCTGCTGGGCGGAGCGACGACCCTCCTGCTCTTCTTCACGCACGGAGTCGTCTTCGTCGCCCTGAAGACGGAGGGGGAGATCCGCGAGCGTGCGCGCCGCCTGGCGACCCGCGCGGGGCTGCTCACCGTGGTCGTCGCCGCGGTCTTCCTGGCCTGGACCAACCTCGGCCAGGGGAGCACCGCCTCCTGGGCGCTCTCGGCGGGCGCGGCCGCGACCCTCGTCGGCGGCTGGCTCGCGATCACGCGGGGCCGGGAGGGACGCGCCTTCGCGCTGCTGGCCGGCACCATCGCGCTCGCCGTGCTCGCCCTCTTCGCGACGCTGTTCCCCGCGGTGATGCCGGCCTCGAACGTCCCCGCCTACGGGCTGACGATCGAGAACGCCTCCAGCACGCCCTATACGCTGACGGTCATGAGTTGGACCGCCCTGGTGTTCGTGCCGCTCATCGTCGGCTACCAGGCCTGGACCTACTGGATCTTCCGCAAGCGCATCAGCCGCGCGCACATCCCGGTCGACGCCCACTGACGTGAAGCCCCTCGATCCGCGCCTGCTCCGCTACGCCCGGGCGGCCCGCGTGTTCCTCCTGCTCGGCGGGGCGCTCGCGCTGGCCAGGACCCTGGCGATCGTCGCCTTCGCGTGGCTGGTGGCGCAGCTGGTGGCCGGTGCGGTCGACGGGAGGAGCGCCGATGATCTCGCGCCGCTGCTGGCCGCCCTGCTCGCGGTCGTCGCTGCGCGGGCGGCTCTCGCCTGGGCGACCGAGGTGAACGCGGTGCGCGGAGGAGCAGGAGCGACGGCGCAGCTGCGGCAGGCGGTCCTCGCCGCACTGGTCGAGCTCGGCCCGGCGGGCCGCTCCGAAGGGGGCTCGGGCGGGGTCGTCGCGCTGCTGGGCGGCGGACTGGACTCTCTCGACGGCTACTTCGCCCGCTACCTCCCGCAGCTGATCGCCACCGCGGTGGCGACGCCGCTCGTGACGCTCGTGGTCTTCCTCGCCGATCCGCTCAGCGCGGTGTTCCTGGTGGTGACCCTGCCGCTCATCCCGGTGTTCATGGTGCTGATCGGCTGGGCGACCCAGGCCGTGCAGGCGCGGCAGTGGGAGCGGCTGCAGGCGCTCGCGTCCGGCTTCGTCGACACCGTCGGCGGCCTCGCGACGCTCAAGATCTTCGGGCGGGCCGAGCGGCAGGCGATGCGGATCCGCGCGCTGACCGAGGACTACCGCGTGCACACGATGAAGGTGCTGCGGGTGACCTTCGTCAGCGGCTTCGTGCTGGAGCTCGCCGGCTCGCTCTCGGTCGCGCTGGTCGCCGTCTCGATCGGGCTGCGGCTCGTCGACGGCTCGCTGGGGCTGGCCGTCGGGCTGTTCGTCCTGGTGCTGGCGCCGGACGTGTTCCTGCCGGTGCGCCAGGTCGGTGCCGAGTTCCATGCGGCGGCGGACGGGGTGCAGGCGGCGGACCGCGCCTTCGCCGTCCTCGAGCGCGCGGCGGCCCTGCCCGCTCGCAGGAAGGCCCCGGCGGCGACGGGGGCGCTCGAGCTGCGGGGTCTCGCGGTCGACGACGGACGCGGGCGGACGCTCGCTCCTGTCGACGCGGTGCTCCCCGTCGGGTCGATCACCGTGGTGACCGGGCCCAGCGGGTCGGGGAAGTCGACGCTGCTCGCCGCGCTCGCGGGCTTCGTGCCCTTCTCGGGCACGCTGCTGCTCGGCGGGTCGCCGGTCGCGGAGCTGCGGTCGACGCTCGCCTGGGCGGGCCAGCGGCCCGACCTGCTCCCGGGGAGCGTCGCCTCCGCCGTCGGGCTCGGAGCACTCTCGCCGGACCCCGAGCGCGTGCGGCGGGCCCTGGCGATCGCCGCCGTCGACGTGGACCCCGAGCGCCGGCTCGACGCCGAGGGGACGGGCCTCTCGGGCGGGCAGAGCGCCCGCGTCGCCGTCGCCCGCGCCGTGCACCGCCTGCTCGAGCGCGGGTGCGCGGTGCTGGCCCTGGACGAGCCGACCGCCGCCCTCGACGACGAGTCCGAGCGGGCGCTGCTCGCCGGACTCCGGACGCTGGCGGAGAGCGGGACGATCGTCGTCGTCGCCAGCCACCGGCCCGCGACGGTCGCGGCGGCCGACGCCGTGATCGCCCTGGCGCCGGCGGGGGCGGTCGCGAGGTGAACCGCTCCGACGTCCTCCGCGCCGCGATGCCCGGGCCGCGCCGCTTCCTGCCGGGGCTGTCCTTCGGTCTGCTCTCCTCTTCGGCCGTCGTGGCGCTGCTGGCCTGCTCGGCCTGGCTGATCGTCCGCGCGGCCGAGCAGCCGCCGATCCTGTTCCTCTCCATGGCCGTCGTGGGCGTGCGGGCGTTCGCGCTGGCGCGGGCCTTCTTCCGCTACCTCGAGCGGCTGACCGGCCACGACGCCGCCTTCCGCGCGCTCGCGGAGCTCCGGGCGGGCGTCTACGAGCGCCTGGTGCCGGTCGCGCCGGACGGGCTGGGCCGCGTGCGCCGCGGCGACCTGGTCTCCCGGGTGGTATCGGACGTCGACGCCCAGCAGGATGTGCCGCTGCGCGTCGTGCAACCGCTGGTCGTCGCGGCGCTGGTCGCTGCGGTCTCCGTGGTCGGCGTCTCGCTGCTGCTGCCGGCGATGGGCGCCGTGCTGCTGGCGCTGCTCGTCCTCGCCTTCGCCGGCGGGGCTCTGGGCGCCGGCCGGCTCTCCGCGCAGGCGGACCGCGAGCTGGCGCCGTTGCGCGGGGAGCTGGCCGAGCGCCTCAACCTGCTGGTCACCCGCCTCGACGTGCTCATCGCCTTCGATGCGGCGGGTGACGCTCTGGCGGACGTGGCACGCGCGGAGGAGTCGCTCGCCCGGGCGGCGCGACGACGGGCCGCATCCGCCGGACTTGCCGCGGCCGTCCTCGCCCTCTGCTCGGGCGGTGCGGTCTGGGCGGGCCTCGTGCTCGGGATCCCGGTGATCGGCGACCTCGGCGGTCCGGCGCTGGGAGTCGTCGCGCTCGTGCCGCTCGCGGTCTTCGAGGTCGCCGCCGCCGCGCCGCTCGCCGTGCAGGCGGCGCGCACCGCGCTCTCGAGCGCTCAGCGGCTGGCCGATCTGGACGCCGAGGCGGCGTCGCCGGCGCTCGCGACCGACGCGGACGTGGACCCGGACGCCTCGGAACCCCGGGGCGCCGGCATCGTCCTGCGCGACCTGTCGGTGAGCTGGCCCGGCGCGCACACGCCCGCGCTGCGGGGCGTCTCGCTCGACCTGCCGGAGGGTGCGCGCGTCCTCGTCACCGGCGGCAGCGGGTCCGGGAAGACCACGCTCGCGCACGCTCTGGTGCGCTTCCTCGACCACTCCGGCAGCTACCTCCTGGGCGGAGTCGAGGCGCGCACGCTGCCGCAGGCGGAGGTGCGGAAGCGGGTCGGGCTCGTGGAGCAGCAGCCGTACCTCTTCGACGACACGATCCGGCAGAACCTCCTCTTCGCGCGGCCCGAGGCCGACGCCGCCGTGCTCGAGGCGGTGCTGGAGCGGGTCGGGCTCGGGCCCTGGGTCGCTGCACGCGGCGGGCTCGACGCGCGGGTGGGGGAGCGGGGCTCGCTCGTCTCGGGCGGCCAGGCTCAGCGGATCGCCCTCGCTCGCGCACTCCTGGCCGACTTCCGCGTCCTGGTGCTGGACGAGCCGACGGCGTCGGTGGACGCTCCCGTGGCCGACGCTCTGCTCGGGGATCTGCTCCGCGCCGCCGAGGGGCGGACGGTGGTCCTGATCGCGCACCGGGTCGATCCCGGCCTGGAGTTCGACACGCGGATCCGGGTGGCGGACGGCACGGCGGCTCAGGAGCACCGGGCCGCCTGAGCAGGCGCCCGGCTCCGCGGGGCGGTCGGTCCGAGCGGCCGTTCAGCCGTGCTCCGTCGGGACCGAGGCCCGCGCCAGGGCGGCCGCGCGCGCCAGGCGCCCGCCCTCCGCCCCCCAGCGGACGAGGACCGCGTCCGCCCGGGTCCGCGCCGCACCGCGCAGCCCTGCCAGGAGCGGAGCGACGACGTCGCGGGCCAGCGGGTCGCTCAGCTCGTCCACGCGGGAGTCGCGGACGAAGCCCTCGAGCCGGGTGAGGTCGGAGCCGCGCAGCCACTCGGCTCGGGACTGCAGCAGCACGACGGCCGCCAGCCGCGGCTCGAACACCGCCGGCTCCCACAGCTCGGAGGAGAGGGCGGTCACGTCGTCGTGCTCGAGCGAGCGGAACTTCCTCAGCGCGTCGCGGACGGTGCCGCGGACCGCCCCGACCGAGGCGCCTGTCGAGTCGAGCCCTGATCCCAGGCGCTCGCGCACGTCCTGCGCGCGCCAGACGTCGCCCTCGTACTCCAGGGCCGAGCGGA
Source organism: Rathayibacter sp. AY1F4 (assembly GCF_002931775.1). Classification (NCBI taxonomy): domain Bacteria; kingdom Bacillati; phylum Actinomycetota; class Actinomycetes; order Micrococcales; family Microbacteriaceae; genus Rathayibacter; species Rathayibacter sp. AY1F4. The sequence continues at coordinate 25,930 of NZ_PSVE01000011.1, read as the reverse complement.
TGAAGTCGCCGGGGTCGCTCACCCCTCCATCATGCGTCGCGCGTCAGCCCCGGCTGGCCCAGACGGCCCGTCCGATGCCGTCGTACTCGACGAGGCGGCCGTCGTTCTGCAGTACGAGGCGGTAGGGCGCGACGACGCCGCTCTGGCCGATGCCGAAGGAGATCCTCGGGAACCGCAGCCAGAGGATCCGGGAGTCGGCCACGTCGAGCCGGCCCTCGGAGCTCATCGAGAAGGCGGCACCGGAGGCGGAGGAGGTGTTCGTCGCCCAGTCCGCGCCGTTCGGCCCGTAGACGACGAAGTTGCCGTCGCGCTGCATCTCCGCCCGCCACTGCCCGCTCGCCGAGGTCAGCCGCGTGCCCGCGACGACCAGGCCGCTCGGGGAGAGCGAGTCGCGCACGACGAGCGCGGCACTGCTCCAGAGGACGCCGGAGTCGTCCGCGATCCGGAGATCGCCCTCGCGGAGGACCATCGTGGCGCCCGGCTCGCCGGACGTGTCCGAGGCCCACAGGGGCGCGCCGTCCGCGGTGTAGACCACGGCGTTCCCGTCTTCCTGCATCCGGAGGACGTTGCCCCGGCCGCGGGTGCCGCTCGCCCAGAGAGCCCCGCCCTGTCCGTAGACGACGAGGTTGCCGTCCGCCTGCATCACCGCCGTGGTGCCTCCCTGGGTGGCGAGCCGGTTCCCCGCGTAGAGGGAGCTGCCGCGGCGGAGGGTGTCGGTGCGCGGCTCGTCGATCCGGCCGCCGATGCTGCTGGCCCAGGCGGCCGAGCCGCTGCGGCGGTAGATCACGAGATTGCCGTCGTCCTGCATCCGCAGCTCGCCGCCCGGGTCGGCCACCGTGCCGCTCGCCCAGACCGGGCGCCCGTCCGCGGCGTACACGACGAGGTTGCCGTCGTCCTGCATCCGCAGGCTGTCGCCGCGCCCCTGCGTGCCCGAGGCCCAGGTGGGACGGCCGCCGGCGGCGTAGACCACGGCGTTGCCGTCGGTCTGCATCACGAGGGAGGAGGCGCCGTCGGGGGACACCAGGCGCTCGCCGCGCGCGAGCTGCTCGCCGGCACGGAGGACCGCGGCGGAGGCGACGGCGGAGGACGCCGAGGGCGGGGCCTCGACCGCGGCGGCGGGCAGCGAGCCCAGCAGGAGCGCGCTCGTGGCGGCGAGCGCCGCGAGGGAGGCGGTCAGGGAGCGGCCGGAGGGGAGATGCGTCATCGCAGGTGTCCTGTCGGGGAGGGCGGCGGGGTCGGGGGAATCGTCCCACGGCGGGGGAGACGACGACGCCCCCCGGTCCGGGGACCAGGGGGCGTCGTGGCGGAGGGGCGTCAGCCGCGGCTGGCCCAGACCGCGCGGCGGCTGTCGTACTCGACGAGGTTGCCGTCGTCCTGCATGACGAGCTTGTAGGGGCCGACCGACGCGGCGGGCGGGACGACCGACCATCCGCTCGTCGTCTCGGTGCCCACGGCGATCTGGCCGCTGGTGTCGAGGGCGAAGAAGCCGCCTGCGCGGGTGGTCTTCGACGCCCAGATCGGGCCGTTCTTGCCGTAGACGACGAAGTTGCCGTCCGCCTGCATCACCGCTCGGTAGACGCCGTTCGCGGAGCGGAGGAAGCTGCCCGCCTCGAGCGAGTTCGCCGCGTAGAGCGTGGTCGAGGGGAAGGCGGCCTGGCTGGTCCAGATCACGTCGTCGGACGGGTTCACGATGATCAGCGAGCCGGCGTTGTTGATGCCCAGGCGGAGGTCCTTTCCGCGCGTGCCCGAGAACCACTTGACGGAGCCGTCGGAGCCGTAGATGACGGCGTTGCCGTCCTTCTGCATGGTGATGCGGTTGCCGGAGCCGCCGGTGCCGGTGCCCCAGACGGCGCCCTGGGGGCCGTAGCCGACGAAGTTGCCGTCGTTCTGCATGACGGCGCTGAAGCGGCCGTCGGCGGAGGTGAGCTGGTGGACGGGGCGGAGGGTCTGCTCCGTGAACAGCGTGTCGGTCACCGGCTCGGCGATGACGCGGCGGACGCTGCTCGCCCAGGCGGGCGAGCCGTTCTCGCGGTAGACGACGAGGTTGCCGTCGGGCTGCATGATCACCGAGGCGCCCGCCTCGTTGATCGTGTTCGTGCTCCACACGGGGCCGCCCTTGGCGGAGTAGACGACCATGTTGCCGTCGGTCTGCATGACCAGGTGGTCGCCGCGGCCCTGGGTGTTCGTGGCGAAGGTGGGGCGGCCCTGCGGGTCGTAGACCACGGCGTTGCCGTCGGTCTGCATCCGGAACGAGTAGCCGTTCGTGCCCGAGACGATCCGCTGTCCGGCGGCCAGCTCCTCGCCGCCGACGAGGGCGTTGTAGTAGCTGACGGCCGCGCGGGCGGTCTGCTGGGCGGCCTCGGGCGACTCGCTCGCGGGAGCGAGGCCGGTCGGCGCCTCCTCGGAGGAGGACAGGGGCTTCTGCGGGTTCTCCGCGGCGAGGGCCGGGGTCGCGCCGAAGAGCAGGGCACCGGTCGCGACGAGCGCGATCAGCCCGGAGGCGAGGGGGCGGGGGGAGGGGGAACGCGTCATCGCAGGACTTTCTCGAGTGGCCGGCGGGGGCCGGGAGAGGGGGTACTCGATGCTCGCACGGCGGACGCACGAGTGCGACCGGAACGGGGGCCCTCCGTCTGGGGGACGCGCGGGAGCTGAGGTCCTCCGCGGGTCAGAGCGCCGGGAGGGGCCGCCTGAGAGCGTCCAGCCGCTTCCGCCAGGCGTCCAGGCGGCCCGGCTCCGCGGCGAGCGCCGGTCCGTCCACCCAGGCGGTCGCCAGCCGGAGACCGTGCAGGGCGTTGGCCGTCCAGACCTCACGGCCTTCCAGCGACGCCGGCTCGGCCGGGGCCTCGATCACGTCCACACCGAGCGCGCCGGCGAGCACAGAGACCGTGCGGGCCGTCACGCTGCGCACGCGGGTGCTCGTCGCCGGAGGGACGACCAGCGCGTCGCCCAGCCACCACAGGATCGCGCTGCTCGCTCCGTCGATGACGGCGCCCTCGGCGTCGAGCAGCACGGCCTCGTCCGCTCCCGCGGCGTGCGCGCGCGTCCGCAGGAGGGCGAGACGTGCGATGTCCGGCCCCTTCCAGGACGGTGTCCGGCGCGGATCCACGGGGCTCGTCCACAGCACCACGGAGCGGGTCGTCGGCGGGGCGGATCGCAGCCGGAGCCGCAGGGCGCCTCCCGAGAGCTCGACGCGGGGGAAGGAGCGGCCCTCGCGGGGCAGGGCGGCGATCGCGGCGTGGAGGAACGGCTCGACGTCCGGGTGCCCGCCCGCCGAAGCGACGGAGGCGGCGAACCGCTCGCGGTGCAGGTCGAGCCCGCGGACGCGTCCCTCGTCCACCAGCCAGGAGTCGGCCGCGTCCAGGAAGGTGCCGGGCGGCTCGGGAACGCTCGTCAGGGCCCGCCCGTCCCACTCCCGAACCTGCTCGCCGTCCACGACCGCCTACGCTAGCCCAGTGGTCTCGGAGGATCGGCACGTCCGCTCGATCGAGCTGCCCTGGGTCGATCCGGAGCTCGCGCACCACGCCCTGTTCGCCTCGGCCGAGACGTCGTTCTGGCTCGACTCGGGCCTCGGAGCGGCGAGCGGCCGCTCCTACCTCGGGGCGTGCGCCCGCGAGGACGTGCTCCTCGTCGAGGCCGGCGGCGACGTGGCGGCGGCGCTCGCCGCGGTCGACGACGAGGCCCCCGCGGGCGACCGCGCGCTCGGCCGCTACGGCTGGATCTCCTACGAGGCGGGAGCCGCCTCCGTCTCCCTGCCCTCGGCGCCGACCGGCCCCGCGGATCCGCCGGCCCTCGCCCTGCTCCGGGGCGACCCCGTGCTCGAGTTCGACCACGGCACTCGGACCGTCCGCCTGGTCGCCACGGGAGACGTGCAGGAGCTCACCGCGCGCCTGCTCGAGCTCGTCGGCGCGCCCGCACCCGCGGACCCCGCGAGTCCCGAGCCCGCCGGCGACCCGGTCCGCCGCCACTCCGCCGCCGAGTACACGGCGCTGATCGGCCGCTGCCAGGAGGCCATCCGCGCGGGGGACGCCTACCAGCTCTGCCTCACCGACGAGATCGTCGTCGAGGGCCGGTTCGATCCGGTCGAGGCGTATCGTCGCCTCCGCCGCTCCAGCCCGAGCCATCACGGCGGGCTGATCCGCCTCGGCCCGCTCGCGCTCGTCAGCGCCTCGCCCGAGCGGTTCCTCACCGGCGGGGCCGATGGACGCGTCGCCACGCATCCCATCAAGGGCACGCGCCCCCGGGGCCGGGACGCCGACGAGGACCGCGCGCTCCGGGACGAGCTCGTGTCGAGCGTGAAGGAGCGGGCCGAGAACGTGATGATCGTGGACCTCGTCCGCAACGACCTCGCCCGGATCGCCGCCCCCGGCTCCGTCGTCGTCGACCGCCTGCTCGAGGTGGAGAGCTACCCGCACGTCCACCAGCTGGTCAGCGAGGTCTCGGCCCGCCGGGCGCCCGGCGTCGGGATCGCCGAGCTGATCGCAGCCCTCTTCCCGGCCGGCTCGATGACGGGAGCGCCCAAGCGCCGGGCCGTGGAGCTGCTGCGGGAGTGGGAGGGCGGTCCCCGCGGCGTCTACTCCGGCGCCTTCGGCCGCCTGGGCTCGGACGGCTCGCTGGACCTCGCGATGACGATCCGCACCCTCGTGCTCGACGGCGAGCGCGCCCGCCTGGGGACCGGCGGCGGCATCACCGCGCTCTCGGTGCCGGAGGAGGAGGTCGAGGAGACGCGGCTGAAGGCGCGGGCGCTCCTCGCGGTGCTGGGCGCCGCCGAGGAGTGAGCGGGCGCCGCGTTCGTCTGCCGTGCGCGCGGGGCCAGTAGGGTTGATGGTCGAACGCAGCCGCCCACGCGTGCGCGTTCTCCCCCTCCTTCAGAAGTGAGAAGCACCTGTGGCAGAAGACACCTCCCGGCAGACCGGCGCGAGCGACGAGGAGCGCTACGACTTCCGAGCGCTCCAGGAGAAGTGGCTCCCGATCTGGGAGGAGACGCGCCCGTTCGCGACGGACGACCCGGACGACAAGCGCCCCCGCAAGTACGTGCTCGACATGTTCCCGTACCCCTCGGGCGACCTGCACATGGGCCACGCCGAGGCGTACGCGCTCGGTGACGTGATCGCTCGCTACTGGCGCCAGCAGGGCTTCAACGTCCTCCACCCGATCGGCTGGGACAGCTTCGGCCTGCCCGCCGAGAACGCCGCGATCAAGCGCGGGCTGAACCCGGTCACCTGGACCTACGACAACATCGAGCAGCAGAAGCGCTCGATGAAGCGCTACGCCGCGTCCTTCGACTGGGACCGCGTGCTGCACACCTCCGACCCCGAGTACTACAAGTGGAACCAGTGGCTGTTCCTCAAGATGTACGAGAAGGGCCTCGCCTACCGCAAGGACAGCTGGGTCAACTGGGACCCGGTGGACCAGACGGTCCTGGCGAACGAGCAGGTCCTCGCGGACGGCACCTCCGAGCGCTCCGGCGCGGTCGTGGTCAAGAAGAAGCTCACGCAGTGGTACTTCAAGATCACCGACTACGCGGACCGCCTGCTCGACGACCTGAACCAGCTCGAGGGCTCCTGGCCGTCGAAGGTCATCGCCATGCAGCGCAACTGGATCGGCCGCTCCATCGGCGCCGACGTCGAGTTCGAGATCGAGGGCCGCGACGAGCGCGTCACCGTCTTCACCACGCGCCCCGACACGCTCTACGGGGCGACCTTCATGGTCGTCGCGCCCGACTCCGACCTCGCCTCCGAGCTGGTCGAGGGCTCCGAGCCCGCGATCCGCGACGCGTTCCGCAGCTACCTCGAGACGGTGCAGAAGTCGAGCGAGATCGAGCGCCTGACCGCTGACCGCCCCAAGACCGGCGTGTTCCTCGGCCGCTACGCGGTGAACCCCGTGAACGGCGAGCGGCTGCCGATCTGGGCCGCCGACTACGTCCTCTCCGACTACGGCCACGGAGCCGTCATGGCCGTGCCGGCGCACGACCAGCGCGACCTCGACTTCGCCCGCGCCTTCGACCTGCCCGTGCGCGTGGTCGTCGACACCAACGCCTCCGTCACCGGGGCGATCCCGGTCATCCCGGAGGACCCGGAGGAGCTGGCCGCGCTCGAGAAGGAGTACTCGCTCGACCCGGCCACGACCGGCGAGGCGCTGACCGGCGACGGCCGCCTGATCAACTCCGGGCCGTTCGACGGGCTCTCCAAGCGCACCGCCATCGAGCGCGTCATCAGGATGCTCGAGGAGCGCGGCCGCGGCCGCTCGGCCAAGAACTACCGCCTGCGCGACTGGCTGATCTCGCGTCAGCGCTACTGGGGCACCCCCATCCCGATCATCCACGGAGCCGACGGCGAGCTCGTGCCGGTGCCCGAGGACCAGCTGCCCGTCGTCCTGCCCTCCACCGACGGCCTCGACCTGCAGCCGAAGGGCTCGTCGCCGCTCGGAGCGGCGGAGGACTGGGTGAACGTGCCGCACCCGGTGGACGGCTCGCCCGCGCGCCGCGACCCGGACACGATGGACACCTTCGTCGACTCCTCGTGGTACTTCCTCCGCTTCCTCTCGCCGAAGGACGACACGCAGGCCTTCGATCCGAAGCTCGCCGAGAAGTGGGCGCCCGTCGACCAGTACGTCGGGGGCGTGACGCACGCGATCCTGCACCTGCTGTACGCGCGCTTCATCACCAAGGTGCTGTTCGACCTGGGCTACGTGTCGTTCACGGAGCCGTTCACGGCGCTGCTGAACCAGGGCATGGTGCAGATGGACGGCGCGGCGATGTCGAAGTCGAAGGGGAACATCGTCCGCCTCTCGGACCAGCTGGACGAGTTCGGCGTCGACGCCGTGCGCCTGACGATGGCGTTCGCCGGCCCGCCCGAGGACGACATCGACTGGGCCGACGTCTCGCCCGGCGGCAGCGCGAAGTTCCTCGCCCGCGCCTGGCGCCTGGCGAAGGACGTCACCTCGAGGCCCGACGTCGAGTGGAAGTCGGGCGACGCGGCTCTGCGCCGCCAGACCCACCGCTTCCTCGCGGAGTCCCCGTCGCTGATCGAGGCGTTCAAGTTCAACGTCGTGGTCGCGCGGCTGATGGAGCTCGTCAACGCGACCCGCAAGGTCGTCGACTCGGGCGCCGGGGCCGGGGACCCCGCGGTCCGCGAGGCGGTCGAGGTGGTCGCGATGGCTCTCAACCTGTTCGCGCCGTACACGGCCGAGGACATGTGGCACCGCCTGGGCTACGAGGGCACCGTCGCGCACGCGCTGTGGCGCAAGGCCGACCCGTCGCTGCTGGTCGAGGAGAAGGTCACGGCGATCCTGCAGGTCGACGGCAAGGTCCGCGACCGGCTCGAGGTCTCGCCGAAGATTTCCTCCGACGAGCTCGAGGAGAAGGCGCGGGCCACGGCTGGCGTCGCCCGGGCTCTCGTCGGCCGCGAGGTCGTGAAGGCGATCGTGCGGGCGCCGCGCCTGGTGAACCTGGTGACGAAGGCGGTCTAGCCGCCGATCCGTCCCGACGGGGCTCCTCCTCTCCTGGGAGGGGCCCCGTCGTGCGTCCTGCGCCGGTGCTGCCCTCTCCTCCACAGGGAGGCGATCCGGCGGGCTCTCCCCGGATCGGGGTCTGCGGCCGCGCGGGGCGGTGACGCGGGTCCTACCGTCGGCGGATGCCAGAGACCAGCGGGACGGACGACGAGCAGCTGACGGCGCTGCTGCGACCCCGCCGCGCCCGCCCGCGCTGGCGCGTGGGAGTGGGAGCGGCGGTCGTGCTCGTCATCGGCGCCGCGGTGGTCGCGGTGCTGCTCGCGGGAGCGCGGTCGAGCGGTCGTGAGCGGGTCCTGGAGCCCGCCGTGGCGACGAGCGCGCCCGCTGCTGCGGTGGTCGAGTCGCTGTACGTGCACGTGGCCGGGGAGGTCGCCTCTCCCGGGCTGTACGTCCTGTCGCCGGAGGCGCGGGTGGCGGACGCGGTCGCCGCCGCCGGAGGGTTCCAGGAGTCGGCGGAGCGCGCGGCGGTCAACCTGGCCCGGAGGCTCGTCGACGGCGAGCAGATCGTCGTGCCGGCCGCGGGAGCGGTGCCGGCCGCGGCGGGAGCGGCTCCGGGCGGATCCGCTCCGGGAGGGGCGTCCGCCGCCGGATCCGTGCTGAGCCTGAGCACGGCGACGGCGGCCCAGCTGGAGGAGCTGCCTGAGATCGGCCCGGCGACCGCGAAGAAGATCGTCGCCCACCGGGAGGCGAACGGCCCGTTCTCCTCCGTCGACCAGCTGCTCGAGGTCCCCGGGATCGGCGAGAAGACGCTCGCCGCGTTCCGCGACCAGGTCGCGCCGTGAGGAGCGTGCGGGCGGCGGACCTGCGGCTCCTGCCGGCAGCGGTGGCCGCCTGGACCACCGCGTGGGCGGCCGGGATGCTGCCGGTCGCGGCAGTGCTCGACGGGGGCCTCTCGTGGTGCGCCGCGGGCTGGGTGCTCCTCGGGGCGGTGTGCGTCCTGCTCCGGCGCGGCCTCGGCGGGCGGCTGGTCGGAGCGGTGCTCGTCGCGGGCGCGGGTGCCGCCCTCGCCCTCACCTCCGTGGTCGCCGCGGCGCCCGGTGACCACCCGGCGTCGCTGCGGGACGCCCAGGAGGATCGCGCCCTCACCCCGGTCACCGTGCGCGTCGACACGGGTGCCCGACCGCTCGCGACCGGGGGAGTGTGGTTCGACGCGACGGCGCTGCGGGTGGGAGACGCGTCGACCGCGGCCCCCATCCGCGTGCTGCTCGCCGATCCCGGTGGTCGGCTGCCGGTGGGCGCCGAGCTCGACCTGCAGGCGCGCGCCGCGGTGCGGGAGGGGCCCGTCGGCGAGGCGACGATGCTGAGGGCGGCGTCCGTTGAGGACCGGCGCGGTCCCGGGGGAGCGGCGGCCGTCGCGGAGGTGCTGCGCTCGCGTTTCCTCGAGCGCGCGGCGCTGGTCGGCGGCGACGTGGCGGGGCTGCTGCCGGGCCTCGCGACCGGCGACACGTCCGCGCTCGACGCGGGGCTCGAGGAGGCGATGCGCACCGCGTCGCTCACCCACCTGACCGCCGTCTCGGGCGCCAACTGCGCCGTGGTGGTGGTCGCCGGCTGGACGATCGCGGCGCTCCTCGGTGCCGGGCGCCACCTCCGGACCGTCGCCGCCCTCGCCCTGCTCGCCGGCTTCGTGGTGCTGGTGACCCCCGAGCCGAGCGTGGTGCGGGCCGCGGTGATGGCGACGGTGGTCCTCCTCGCGCGGCTCGGGCGGCGCTCCGGAGCGGCCGTCCCCGCCCTGCTCGCGACCGTCGTCCTCCTCGTGGCCGCCGACCCCTCGATCGCGGGGAGGCTCGGCTTCGTGCTGTCCGTCCTCGCCACCGCCGGACTCCTGCTGCTCGCCGAGCCGATCGCGGGCGCTCTCGGTCGAGTGCTGCCCCGGCCTCTCGCCCTGCTGCTCGCGGTGCCGACCGCGGCGCAGCTCGCCTGCCAGCCCGTGCTGCTGCTCGTGGACCCGTCGGTGCCGGTGTACGGAGTGCTCGCCAACCTGCTCGCCGAGCCCGCGGCACCCGCCGCGACCGGGCTCGGGCTCATCGGCTGCCTGCTCGCTCCCTGGTGGCCCGGAGCCGCCGACGCGGCGATCCGGCTCGCCGCCGTCCCCGCCTGGTGGATCGCCTCGATCGCCCGCGCCGTCGACTCGTGGCCCGCCCCGAGGATCGCCTGGTGGCCCGGAGTGGGAGGAGCGCTCGCGCTCACCGTGCTGACCCTGCTCGGTCTCGTGCTGGTCACGCAGTCGCCGCGGCTCGCGCGGGCGCGCCGGATCGCCGCCGTCGGGCTGGCGTGCGCGATCGCGGCCGCCGGCGGCACCACCGTCGCCACGCCGCTCCTCCGCGCCGCCTCGGTTCCCGAGGACTGGCGTGTCGCGATGTGCGACGTCGGGCAGGGCGACGCGGTCCTCCTCCGCGGAGACGCGGGCGTGCTGCTCGTCGACACGGGGCCCGAGCCCGCACCGCTCGAGGCCTGCCTCCGCCTGATGGGAGTGGACCGGATCCCGCTGCTGGTGCTCACTCACTACGACCTCGACCACGTCGGCGGGCTCCACGCCGTCCTCGGACGGACCGACGCCGCGCTCGTCGGGCCCGCCGCGGGCCGCGACGACGAGCGCGACCGGGCGGCGCTCACCGGCGCCGGGGTCGCCGTGCAGGAGGCGGTCCGCGGCGACAGCGGCGCGCTCGGCTCGCTGCGCTGGCGGGTCGAGTGGCCGGAGCGGCGGAGCGCGCTGCGGGGCAACGAGGCGAGCGTGACCCTCCGGGTCGACATCGGCCCGGACGCCCGCGGCGGCCCGCTCTCCGTCGCGCTCCTGGGCGACCTCGGCGAGCAGGAGCAGGGACGCGTCTCCCGGCTGCCGGTCGGCCGGGTCGACGTCGTCAAGGTCGCGCATCACGGCTCCGCCGACCAGTCGCCCGCCCTCTACGACGCGCTCGGCGCGAGCGTCGGGCTGATCTCCGTCGGGGCGGAGAACGACTACGGACATCCGAATCCGTCGCTCCTCGCTCTGCTGGCCGAGCGCGGGGTCGAGGCGCTGAGGTCGGATGTCGAGGGTACGGTCGTGCTCGCGTCCCGCAGCGACGGGATCGCGGTCTGGGTGAGCGGCGCGACGGCTCCCGCGGCGGCCTCGGGGCGCCGTGAGCGGGCCGTAGGGTGGAGGGCGCTCGGACGGGCGCGGCACGGAAGGACACGGCATGGCAGGCAGGGCCCCGGCGCGCGCGAAGGCAGCGCCCTCGAAGGCGGCTATCCCGCAGCTCGCCTGGAACCAGACCCGGCCGGCGCCGATCGTGCTGATCACCGGCCCGGAGCAGTTCCTCGCCGACCGCGCGCTGCGCTTCCTCCGCGAGTTCCTCCGGGCCGAGGATCCGAGCCTCGAGGTCAGCGACATCGACGCCGGCGGCTACGCGCCGGGGGAGCTGCTGACGCTCGCGAGCCCGTCCCTCTTCGACGAGCCCCGCCTCATCCGCGTCTCGAACGTCGAGAAGTGCACGGACGCGTTCCTCCTCGAGACCCTCGACTACCTCTCGGCGCCCGCGGACGGGGCGACCCTGGTGCTCCGCCACGGCGGTGGCAACCGGGGCAAGAAGCTCCTCGACGCCATCCGCTCGGGCACGGGCGGCGGCATCGAGATCGTCTGCGCCGAGCTCAAGCGCGAGAGCGACAAGGTCGACTTCGCGATCGCCGAGTTCCGCACCGCCGGCCGCACGGCGACCACCGGTGCCGTCCGAGCCCTGGTGTCTGCCTTCTCCGACGACCTCGACGAGCTCGCGTCGGCGTGCCAGCAGCTGCTGTCCGACGTCACCGGCGAGATCACCGAGGCGACCGTCGCGAAGTACTACGGCGGCCGCGTCGAGACCACGGCCTTCACCGTCGCCGACTCCGCGATCGCGGGCCGTCACGGCGAGGCGCTGCTCGGGCTCCGCCACGCCCTCGCCTCCGGTGCCGACCCGGTACCGATCGTCGCCGCATTCGCGAGCAAGCTGCGGACCATGGCGAAGGTCGCCGGCTCCCGCGAGGGCTCGGGCCAGGTCGCCTCGCGTCTGGGCCTCGCTCCGTGGCAGGTGGACCGGGCCCGGCGCGATCTGCAGGGCTGGACCGGCGAGGGCCTCGGCACCGCGATCCTGACGGTCGCCGACGCCGACGCGAACGTGAAGGGCGCCACCCGCGACCCCGTGTACGCCCTCGAGCGCATGGTCTCCGTCGTCTCCGCCCGGGGCCTCTGACCCGCCCGAAAGGCCCTGCTCCCGCGATCCACACCGACCTCGTCCCGGCGGGTCTCCATACGCCACTCCGCGGCTGCTCGATCAGCAGTGAAGGGATCACCTCCCCTCGCAGGGTCGCACCGCGGCCGACGAAGAGTCGGACGACGACCTCGCAGGGTCACCGGCGATCCGCGTGTCAGCGGATCGTCGTACCCGGAACGGAACCCGCTCCTCCCACCGCAACCATGCGCGGAAGTCGACTGCGCGACGGGCGACGAGGCACGAGGAGCCCGTCGAGATCGGTGCGGGTCACCGCCGATCCGCGTGTCAGCGGATCGTCGTACCCGGAACGGAACCCGCTCCTCCCACCGCGACCACCCCTGGAGGCCGACCGCGTGACGGGCGACGAGGAACGAGGAGCCCGTCGAGAACGGTACGGCTCACCGGCGATCCGCGTGTCAGCGGATCGTCGTACCCCGAAACGCTCTCCGCTCCTCCCCCTCGCGACCCTCCGCGGTAGCCGACCGGGCCGCAGCCGATCGAGAGCCGGACGATGCCCTCGCAGGGTCACCGGCGATCCGCGTGTCAGCGGATCGTCGTACCCGGAACGCAGGACGCTCCTCCCACCGCGACCACCCCTGTAAGCCGACCGCGCGACGGGCGACGAGGCACGAGGAGCCCGTCGACCGCGAAGCTGCAACGACGAAGGGCCCGGCCAGAGGCCGGACCCTTCGTCGTTGCAGCTTCGCGCAGTACTACAGCGCGGCGACCTGCTTCGCGATGGCCGACTTGCGGTTCGCGGCCTGGTTCTTGTGGATGACGCCCTTGCTGGCGGCCTTGTCGAGCTTCTTGGCGGCGAAGGCGAGGGCGGTGCCGGCCTTCTCGGTGTCGCCGGCGGCGATGGCGGTGTGGACCGAGCGGATGGCGGTCTTCAGCTCGCTCTTGACGGCCTTGTTGCGCTCGTTCGCCTTCTTGTTGGTGAGGTTGCGCTTGATCTGCGACTTGATGTTTGCCACGTGGATTACCTTCTTCTCGGATGTGCGTGTGTGCAGCCGGCTACTCGACGGAGTGCCCCTTCCGCGGGCGTCTGAACGCCCTGCGGTGCGACTGGAGGTCGCCGGCTTCTGATCACTCCACGCCTGCCGGGTGTCCGGAGGGGGAGCGCAAGCCAACAAGGAACTTTAGCGCACCCGTCGTCACCCTTCAACCGCGCCGCGCCCGCGGGTGCAGCGCCGTCCGGGTCGGGGCCGCCGGGGCGACACGCCGGGGGAGGCGGACCGCCGTGGCGTCTCGCGGTCCGGGCCCGCCGGTAACGTGACGCCGGTGCCCCGTCTCGCCGATCACCTCTCCGCGGTGCCGCCCTCGGGCATCCGCCACCTGTTCGAGATCGCGCTGCGGCTCGACGGAGTCACCCTCCTCGCGGTGGGCGAGCCCGACGTGCCGACCGCGCCGCACATCATCGAGGCGGCCCGGGCGGCGTGGGCGGCCGACGACACCCGCTACGGGCCCAACGGCGGAGTCCCCGAGCTCCGGCGCGCCATCGTGGAGAAGCTGGCGCGCGACAACGGCATCGAGGCGGACGTCGAGCAGGTCTGGGTGACCGTCGGTGCCACGCAGGCGCTGCACCAGGCGATGACGCTCCTGCTCGGGCCCGGCGACGAGGTGCTCATCCCCGACCCGGGCTACACCGTCTTCACGACCAACGCGCGGACCATCGGCGCTGTGCCCGTGCCGTACACGCTGCGCGCCGAGAACGCCTTCCTCCCCGATCCCGAGGAGGTCGAGCGCCTGATCACCGACCGGACCCGCGTCCTGATCGTCAACAGCCCGTCCAACCCGCTCGGCGTGGTGTTCCCGAGGGAGGTCCTCGAGCGCCTGCTCGACATCGCCCGGCGCCACGACCTGTGGGTGCTCAGCGACGAGGTCTACGAGTACTTCACCTACGGGCGCCCGCACGTGAGCCTCGCGGCGATCGCGCAGGAGCGCGGGGACGACGCCGACCGCGTCCTCTGCGTCTTCTCCTTCTCGAAGACCTACGCGATGACCGGCGTCCGCGTCGGCTACCTCGTGACGCCTCCCGGCTTCACGTCGATCATGGTCACGGTGCAGGAGGCGGCGATCAGCTGCGTCGCCACTCCGGACCAGCGCGCCGCTCTCGCCGCTCTGACCGGGCCGCAGGACGCGGTGGCCGCCGCCTCCGACCACTACCTCGCCAACCTGCGGCTCGCGACGGGCGTGCTCGACGAGCGGGGCATCGCCTACCGCGAGCCCGAGGGCGCGTTCTACCTGTGGATCGACATGGCGCACGCGACCGGCGGGGACGTCGCCTCGTGGGTCGAGTCCTTCCTCCTCGAGACCCTCGTCGCCGTCGCGCCCGGCAGCGCCTTCGGCCGCACCGGCGAGGGCTGGATCCGCGTCTGCCTCGCCGCGGATCCCGCCGCGCTCGAGCACGGGCTGCGCGCCCTCCCGGCCCCGGTGCGCGGATGAGCGCCGCCGAGGTGCTGGTCCGGCGCGTCCGGGCCCAGGAGTACGACGAGGTCTCGCGCCTGCGGCTCGCCGCCTACGCCCACGACTACGAGCTGGGGGAGGAGTACGCCGCCGACGTCGCCGCGGTCGCCCGGCACGACGTCGAGGGGGAGGTCTGGGTCGCCGTCGAGGGCGACGGGCGGATCCTCGCCACGGTCACCACCGCGCGCCCGGGCGCGAACCTCTACGAGCTCGGCCGCCCCGGCGAGCTGGACTGGCGGCTGCTCGCCGTCGCCCCGGAGGCACGTGGGCGGGGTCTCGGGCGGCTGCTCACCGAGTTCGTCGTGATGCTCGCCGCCGAGCGGGGCCTCCAGCGGGTCGTGATGAACAGCGGCACGCTGATGACCACCGCGCACGCCCTCTACGAGAGCATGGGCTTCGTCCGCCTCGGCGAGCGGGAGAACCCGCCCGGCGTCGAGCCCACCCGCACCTACGGACTCGATCTGTAGCCGCCGGTCCCGGCCTCCGCCGCCGGGCATGGGACACTGGTCCCACGATGTCTCCACGTGCACACTCCGGGCTCGAGCCCGCCGCGACCGATCCGGCGTCCATCCGCAACTTCTGCATCATCGCCCACATCGACCACGGCAAGTCCACCCTCGCCGACCGGATGCTCGGCATCACGGGTGTCGTCGAGGACCGGGCGATGCGCGCGCAGTACCTCGACCGCATGGACATCGAGCGCGAGCGCGGCATCACGATCAAGTCGCAGGCCGTGCGGATGCCGTGGGAGCGCGACGGGCGCACGTTCGCCCTGAACATGATCGACACTCCGGGCCACGTCGACTTCTCCTACGAGGTCAGCCGCTCGCTGGCGGCCTGCGAGGGCGCGATCCTCCTGGTCGACGCGGCGCAGGGCATCGAGGCCCAGACGCTCGCGAACCTCTACCTCGCGCTCGAGAACGACCTCACGATCATCCCTGTCCTGAACAAGATCGACCTGCCGGCCGCGGATCCCGAGAAGTACGCGAAGGAGCTCGCGAGCCTGATCGGCGGCGACCCGGACGACGTCCTCCGCGTCTCCGGCAAGACCGGCATGGGCGTCGAGGCGCTGCTCGACCGCGTCACCGAGCTCATCCCGCCGCCCGTCGGCGACCCCTCCGCCCCTGCGCGTGCCATGATCTTCGACTCCGTGTACGACGCCTACCGCGGGGTCGTCACCTACGTCAGGATGATCGACGGCAAGCTCTCGCCGCGCGAGAAGATCCAGATGATGTCGACCCGCGCCACGCACGAGATCCTCGAGATCGGCGTGTCGAGCCCCGAGCCCGTCGCGACGCAGGGTCTCGCGGTCGGCGAGGTGGGCTACCTGATCACCGGTGTGAAGGACGTGCGCCAGTCGAAGGTCGGCGACACCGTCACCACGGCGTCCAAGCCCGCGACGCAGGCGCTGCCCGGCTACACCGAGCCGCTCCCGATGGTCTTCTCGGGCCTGTACCCGATCGACGGCAGCGACTACCCGGACCTGCGCGAGGCCCTCGACAAGCTCAAGCTCTCGGACGCGGCGCTCGTCTACGAGCCCGAGACGTCGGTGGCGCTCGGCTTCGGCTTCCGCTGCGGCTTCCTCGGCCTCCTGCACCTCGAGATCATCACCGAGCGCCTGCAGCGCGAGTTCGGTCTCGACCTCATCACGACGGCGCCCTCGGTCATCTACGAGGTCTCGACGGAGGACAAGAAGACCGTCACCGTCACGAACCCGAGCGAGTTCCCCGTCGGGAAGATCGCCGCCGTCACGGAGCCGATCGTCAAGGCCGCGATCCTCGCGCCGAAGGACTACGTCGGCACGATCATGGAGCTCTGCCAGAGCCGCCGCGGGACCCTGATCGGCATGGAGTACCTGGGCGAGGACCGGGTCGAGATCCGCTACCACATGCCCCTCGGCGAGATCGTCTTCGACTTCTTCGACAACCTCAAGTCCAAGACCGCCGGCTACGCCTCGCTCGACTACGAGCCCGCCGGCTCGCAGGAGGCCGACCTCGTGAAGGTCGACATCCTGCTGCAGGGCGAGCAGGTCGACGCGTTCAGCGCGATCGTGCACCGGGAGAAGGCCTATGCCTACGGCGTGCTGATGACGGGGCGCCTGCGCAAGCTGATCCCGCGGCAGCAGTTCGAGGTGCCGATCCAGGCCGCCATCGGCGCCCGGATCATCGCCCGCGAGTCGATCAGCGCGATGCGCAAGGACGTCCTGGCCAAGTGCTACGGCGGCGACATCACCCGCAAGCGCAAGCTCCTCGAGAAGCAGAAGGAGGGCAAGAAGCGGATGAAGATGGTCGGCCGCGTCGAGGTCCCCCAGGAGGCGTTCATCGCCGCGCTCTCGGGTGACGTCGAGACCAAGGACAAGAAGTAGCGCGAGCCCCGTCGCCGCCGCCCGTCCCCCCTCCCGGACGGGTGACGCACCCCCCGTCCGGGACATCGTGTCCTCGGGGATTGCGGCGCCTCACAGCGGACCGATAGCTTTCGGACGCCAGGACGCGGCCGTGGATCGAGACCGATCCGCACGGGGGGCTGCAGCGTCGACGACCGGTCCTCCACCATGACGAAGGGTGGTAGTCCGTGGTGCCTACGAGCACGAGGAAGCGCTGGATCAGGACGGGGGCGGCGCTCGCGAGCATCGCGGCCGTCGCAGCGGGATCGCTGGTGGCGGCGGGACCGGCCTCGGCAGCGAACAAGGTGATCCCGGTCGCGCCCGCGCCCTACTCCTGGTCGGACAGCGCCCGGTTCGGCACCGACGTGCCGCTTCCGGTGGCCGCAGACGCGACCACGCTGACCGTCGAGCTGCCCGACTCCACCGCTCCCGACACCTTCACCGAGTGGTCGCACCCCGGCTACCGGGTCGTGACGTGGCAGCTGGGGAGCACCGCGACGGACCTCGAGAGCGGCGAATCCGTCGTCGACACCGCCACCAACTCGATCGAGATCCCGATCGGACGCGCCGCCGGCTCCTTCGGCGGCGCCTCGCTCTCGCTCCTCCTGAACGGCGGCGAGGACGAGGCGGACGACGCGTACGCTCCGGCCGGCGTCGACCGGACCGGCTTCGTCCTCGCCCTCTCCGCCGCCCTCCAGGTGACTGCTGCGAGCGGATCCGCGGAGGCCGACCTCGACCTGTCGACGTCCACCTCCTCCGAGCGCGCCGGCGGCGAATTCTGGGCCGGCGGCGGCACTGTCACCGAGGCCGGCGCGGGCGACGTCATCGTCCTCGACTCCGGTGTCCCCGGCTTCTTCGACCTCGCGGGCCTCAGCGCCACGGTCGGAACGGAGGACGGTGGCCGCCTGAAGGCCGCCCCCACGGTCGTCGAGGGCGGACGGGGCATCGCGATCCGCCCGACCCAGGAGTTCTTCGACCGCTACCTCACCTTCAGCGACACGACGCCGCTCGGCGCCCCGTCGGTCGAGGTGAAGGGACTCAGCCGCGGCGGGGAGCAGCCTTCCGGCACCGGTGTCGTCGTGCGCGCGCCGCTGCGCGTCGTCCCGTCGACCACCACCCCGACGCCGACGCCGGGCACCGGCCCGGAGGTCGTCCGCCTCGCGGGCACCGACCGCCAGGGCACCGCCGTCGAGATCTCGAAGGCGACTTTCGACACCCCCGGCGTCCCCGTCGTCTACATCGCCACCGGCGCGAACTTCCCCGACGCGCTCAGCGCCGGTCCCGCCGCCGCGAAGCAGGGCGGCCCGCTCCTCCTGGTCGACCGCGACTCGGTGAGCCAGGTCGTGCGCGACGAGCTCACCCGTCTCAAGCCCCAGCGGATCGTCGTCGTCGGCTCCGACCTCAGCGTCAGCGACGCTCTCGCCACCGACCTCGGCCAGTACGCGAACGGGAGGGTCTTCCGCCTCGGAGGCACCGACCGCTACGACACGTCGCGGAAGATCATCGAGAGCGCCTTCGGCACCTCGCCGAAGGGGGCCTGGCTCGCGACCGGCGAGAAGTTCCCCGACGCGCTCAGCGCCACCGCCGCCGCGGGCAAGAACTCCGCCCCCGTCGTCCTCGTGAACGGCGGCCTCCCGGCGGCCGACCCGACCACTGTCGGGATCCTGACGCGGCTCCGGCCTCCGGTGCTCACCATCGCGGGATCCGAGCTGTCGGTCAGCGCCGGCATCCAGAACTCCCTCACGGTGCCGGCCGGACCGATCGTCACCCGCATCGGCGGGGTCGACCGCTACGACACCTCGGAGCAGCTCAACCGGGCGGCCTTCCCCCGCGGGTCGAAGACCGTGTTCCTGGCCACCGGAGAGAACTTCCCCGACGCCCTGGCGGGAGCCGCGGCCGCCGGGCGCACGGGGAGCCCCCTCTTCGCCGTGCCCCCGACCTGCGTGCCGGTCAAGGTGCTGCAGGACATCAAGGCCGGCGGAGCGACGCGCGTCGTCCTCCTCGGCGGCACCGGCACCCTGTCGCCGGC
This sequence comes from Rathayibacter sp. AY1F4, assembly GCF_002931775.1. Taxonomy (NCBI): domain Bacteria; kingdom Bacillati; phylum Actinomycetota; class Actinomycetes; order Micrococcales; family Microbacteriaceae; genus Rathayibacter; species Rathayibacter sp. AY1F4. Next base: position 7,320 of record NZ_PSVE01000011.1, on the reverse strand, counting down.
CGTCCAGAAGCTGACTCCCTGCAGCTGACCCGACCCGCACCACGACGAGGGCCCTCCTCCCGCTCCGGCGGGGGAGGGCCCTCCGTCGTTCCCGGCTCGGGACGCCGACGGTCGGATACGCTGGGTCGGATGGACAGCACCACCCGGCGCGCGGACTCGACGCGCGCCGCGCTCGAGGAGTCCGGGAAGAAGGTCGGGACGTGAGCATCCGCCGCTCCAACTTCGAGGGCCAGCCGCAGGTCACCTACGCGGCCGTCGGCGGCACTCTGGCACCCGACCTGCTCGAGTACCCGCCGGACGGCTTCACGGCCGAGCGCTTCGAGGCCCGTCTCGGCTCGGGCGACGAGCGCTTCGCCATCACCACCGCCTCCCTGATGACCTGGGGCGTGCAGCGCGGCAGCGGCATCGAGGTGACCGACATCACCAGCGGCAGCGGCGTGCAGTACACCGGCGTCAACTTCGACGCCTCCGGCACCCCGATCGACCTCGTCAGCCGGCCGACGGAGGAGCACTTCGCTCCCGACGGCACCCCCTACATCACCGCCGGCGTGACCGCCGTGCTCCGCGTGACCCTGCTCGGCCGCGCCTTCGACGCCCCGGTCCGCGTGGTCTACGTCGTCGACGAGCCCGACCAGGTCGGCTTCGCCTACGGCACCCTCGAGGGCCACCCCGAGAGCGGCGAGGAGTCCTTCGTCGTCGAGAAGCGCGCGGACGACTCGGTCTGGCTCGTCATCCGGGTCTTCTCGCGACCCTCCACCCGCCTCTACCGCCTGGGCGCGCCGGTGCTGCGCGCCGTGCAGAAGCGCCAGGTCGCCAAGTACCTGCGCGCGCTGCTGCCGGCGCGCGTCAGCTGACGTGGGGAGCGCCCTCCCGATCGCCGATCCTGCTCCGCTCGACGGCGGACTGCCCGCGTCCGTCGTCGACGGCGTGGAGCAACGCGACCTCGGCCTCTACGTGCACGTGCCGTTCTGCCGGGTCCGCTGCGGGTACTGCGACTTCAACACCTACACGGCGACCGAGCTCCGCGGGGCGAAGCAGCAGGACTACGCCGACGAGGCGATCACCGAGATGGCTCTCGGTGCCGAGGTGCTCGAGCGCGCGGGCCTGCCCCGGCGCCCCGCCCGCACGGTCTTCTTCGGCGGCGGGACGCCCACCCTCCTGTCCGCCGGCGACCTGGTGCGGATGCTGGACGGCCTCCGCACCCATTTCGGGGTCGCGCCCGACGCCGAGATCACCACCGAGGCGAATCCGGACTCCGTCGACGCCGCCTACCTCCGCGCGCTGGCCGAGGCGGGCTTCACCCGCGTCAGCTTCGGGATGCAGTCGGCCGTGCCGCACGTCCTCGCCACGCTCGAGCGCACCCACGACCCGGAGCGGGTCCCGCTCGTGGTCGAGTGGGCGAGGGAGGCCGGCCTGCAGGTCAGCCTCGACCTCATCTACGGCACGCCGGGGGAGTCCCTGGCCGACTGGGAGCGGTCGCTCGACTCCGCGCTCGCCAACCGGCCGGACCACCTCTCGGCCTACGCCCTGATCGTGGAAGACGGCACGAAGCTCGCCCGGCAGATCCGCCGCGGCGAGGTCGCGACCCCGGACGACGACCTCACCGCCGACATGTACGAGCTCGCCGACGCGCGCCTGGCCGCTGCCGGGTACTCCTGGTACGAGGTCAGCAACTGGGCCCGCGACGACGCCCACCGCTCCCGGCACAACCTCTCGTACTGGCTCGGCCACGACTGGTGGGGCGTCGGTCCCGGCGCCCACAGCCACGTCGGAGGCGTGCGCTGGTGGAACGTGAAGCACCCGGCGGCCTACGCCGACCGGCTGAGCACCGGGGCCTCGCCCGCTGCCGGGCGGGAGACGCTCGACGCGGGGACGCGGCGGGTGGAGGACGTGCTGCTGCGCTCGCGCCTGGCGGACGGGCTGCCCATCGACGCGATCGACGCCGGTCGGCGCAGCGAGGTGGCGGGGCTCATCGCCGACGGCCTCGTCGACGGCCGGGCGGCGCTCGGCGGCCGGATCGTGCTGACTCTGCGCGGCCGTCTGCTGGCCGACGCGGTCGTGCGCCGCCTCACCGACGGCTGAGGCCGGATCCCGGGGCGGCCGACGCACGGCCGCCCCGGTTCCGCGGCTACTTGAAGAACGGGATACTGAGCGGATAGGTGTAGTACTCGCCCGCGCTGGCGCGCACCGAGGCGATGATCGCGAAGACGATCACCAGGATCGGCACGACCAGGAACACGATGAAGCCGACGAGCACGAAGGACAGGATCGTCCCGGCGACGTAGGCGATCAGCGTCGTCAGGTGGAAGTTGAGGGCCGTCTTGGCGTGCGCCTCGAGGAACGGTCCGCGCCCCTTGAAGACCAGGAAGACGATCAGCGAGGGCAGGAAGCTGAAGAAGATGCCGGTCACGTGCGTGACGATCGCCCAGGTCTTCTCGTCCGCCGGGTTCAGCGGCGGAGCCGGGGTCCCGTAGACGGGGGGCGGGGGAGGGGTGGCCGACATGATGGTCTCCGTTCCGGCGGCGGCGACGGGCGTCCCCCGTGCGCTCGGCGTCCATCGTGGCATGCGGCGACTCCCTCCGCACCGGGCCGCGCGGGACCTCCTCCTCGGGGATGACGGGGCTCCTCCCCGCGGCCCTGCAGGAGTGCACCCCGGCCGATCCCCGCGCAACCCCGCCGGGCGGTCCACCTCCCGGTTATGATTGGCACTCAGAGTTGCGGAGTGCCAGGCTCCGCGCGGCGTCAGCGCCGCAGACGGTCGTGCCCGCGGGCACTCGGAGTCCGGCGGGAGGTCGGTCGTATGGTCACGGAGCGCGGTCTCCAGGTCCTGCGCGTGATCGTGCAGGACTACGTGGCGAACCGGGAGCCGGTGGGCTCCAAGTCGATCGTCGAGCGCCACGCGTTCGGCGTCTCGGCCGCCACCATCCGCAACGAGATGGCCCAGCTGGAGGAGGAGGAGCTGATCGCGGCTCCGCACACGTCCTCCGGACGCGTGCCGACCGACAAGGGCTACCGCCTCTTCGTCGACCAGCTCGCCGACCTGCGCCCGCTCACCTCCGCGCAGCGCCAGGCGATCGAGACGTTCCTCGGGCAGAGCCCGGACCTCGACGAGGTGCTGGTCAAGACCGTCCGCCTGCTCTCGCAGCTCACCAACAGCGTCGCGCTCGTGCAGTACCCGTCGTTCGGAGCCGCGCGGCTGCGCCACGTGGAGCTCGTCGCCCTCGCTCCCCGCCGCCTCCTGTCGGTGCTGATCACCGACACCGGCCGGGTCGACCAGCGCGTGCTCGAGACCCCGGAGGACGTGGACGACGCGCTCCTGGGCGAGATCCGCGCGAAGCTCAACACGGCCGTGCTGGGCCTCGGGCTCCAGCAGGCGGCCGAGACGCTCGGCTCCGTCGCGGAGCGCTTCAGCCCCGAGCGGCGCCACGTGCTGACGCCGATCGTGCAGACCCTGCTCGAGCAGGTCGGCGCCAACCGGCAGGACCGCCTGGTCATGGCCGGCGCCGCCAACCTCGTCCGCACCGAGGAGGACTTCTCGGGCAGCATCTACCCCGTGCTCGAGGCGATCGAGGAGCAGGTGGAGCTGCTGCGCCTCTTCGCCGAGATGACCCCGGACCCCCGGGGCATCTCGGTGCGCATCGGCCGCGAGAACGCGCCGTTCGGGCTGCAGGAGACCTCGGTGCTCACGAGCGGGTACAACACCGCGGGCGGCCAGGTCTCGCGCCTGGGCGTGCTCGGCCCGATCCGGATGGACTACTCCGGCAACATCACCGCGGTGCGCGCCGTCGCCCGCTACCTCTCCCGCCTCCTCGGCGAGGAGTAGGCCCGACCTCCCGGCCCCCCGCCGGATCCCCCCGGTGCGCCGTGCCCGGCCCACCGACCCACGAACGAAGGACGAAGCCACCTGTGGCCGATCACTACGAAGTGCTGGGCGTCGACCGCGACGCCTCCGCCGACGAGATCAAGAAGGCGTACCGCCGACTCGCCCGCGAGCTGCACCCCGACGTCAACCCGAGCGCGGACGCCTCCGAGCGCTTCAAGCTCGTCACGCACGCCTACGACGTCCTGAGCGACGCCCAGCAGCGGGCGCAGTACGACCGCGGGCCCCAGGAGGGCTTCGGCGGCGGCGGCCAGGGCTTCGGCGGGTTCGGCGACATCTTCGAGACCTTCTTCGGGCAGGGCGCGCAGGGCTCGTCCCGCGGGCCGCGCTCCCGCCGCGAGCGCGGCCAGGACGCGCTGCTGCGCGTGGAGGTCTCGCTCGACGAGGTCATCTTCGGCACCCACCGCGACCTCGAGGTCGACACGGCGGTGCTCTGCGAGACGTGCCAGGGCTCGTGCTGCCAGCCCGGCACCTCGCCGGTGACCTGCGACATCTGCCACGGCTCCGGCCAGATCCAGCGCACGGTCCGCTCGCTCCTGGGCAACGTGATGACGGCGAGCCCCTGCGGCACCTGCCGCGGCTACGGCACCGTCATCGCGACCCCCTGCTCCACCTGCCAGGGCCAGGGACGCGTCCGCGCCCGCCGCACCATCCCCGTCGACGTCCCCGCGGGAGTCGACACGGGCCTGCGCCTGCAGATGCCCGGCAGCGGCGAGGTCGGCCCGGCCGGCGGCCCCAACGGCGACCTGTACCTCGAGATCAAGGTCAAGCACCACGACGTCTTCAGCCGCAACGGCGACGACCTGCTCTGCACCCTCGAGGTGCAGATGACCGACGCGATCCTCGGCTCCACGGCGTCGCTCAAGGCGCTCGACGGCGATATCGATATCGAGATCAAGCCGGGCACGCAGAGCACCGAGATCGTCACGATCAAGGGACGCGGAGTCACGCGCCTCCGCGGCAGCGGACGCGGCGACCTCCGCATCGGCATCCAGGTCGTCACCCCGACGAAGCTGGGCCACCGCGAGCGGGAGCTGGTCCAGGAGCTCGCGAAGCACTACAAGCCGCAGAAGCCCGCGCTGACCCACTTCCAGCAGGGCCTCTTCTCGAAGCTCCGCGACCGCTTCCTGGGCTGAGCCCGTGGCGCACCACTACATCGACGAGTCGCTGGACTCCGAGGGCTTCGTCGTCGGGGGCCGGCTCGCGCTCACCGGCGCGGAGGCACGGCACGCCGCGACCGTCAGCCGGATCCGCGCGGGCGAGAGCGTCCGGGTCGGTGACGGGCGCGGACTCGTCGCGACCGCGGTCGTCGAGAGCGCGGAGCCGGCGCGAGTGGTGCTCGTCGTGGAGTCGGTGCAGGAGTCCCCGGTTCCGTCCCCGCGCCTGGTCCTCGTCCAGGCCCTCGCGAAGGGCGACCGCGACGAGCTCGCCGTGCAGGCGGCGACCGAGCTCGGGGTGGACGAGGTCGTCCCGTGGCAGGCCGCGCGGTCGATCTCGCGGTGGTCGGGCCCGAAGGAGGAGAAGGGGCGCGAGCGCTGGCGGGCCATCGTGCGCGAGGCGAGCAAGCAGTCGCTGCGCCCCCGGGTGCCCGAGGTCGCGCCGCTCGAGCAGGTGCGCGGTCTCGTCGCGCGCGCCGCGACGTCCCGCGTGCTGGTCCTCGAGCCCTCGGCGCAGGCGCGGCTCTCCCAGGTGGTCCCGGACGGACGCGACCTGGTGCTCGTCGTCGGGCCCGAGGGCGGCATCGCTCCGGAGGAGCTGCGGCTGCTCGCGGAGGCGGGCGCCGAGGCCGTCGCACTCGGCGACTCCGTCCTGCGCACCTCGACCGCAGGTCCCGCTGCCATCGCCGTCCTCTCGGCCCGCCTGGGCCGCTGGTGACGCTCCTCCACAGCCTCCTCGGCGCGCCGGAGCAGGGTGCCGTGGGCGAACGCGGCACCCGTCGCGCACGGGCCCCGTTTAAGATGGGTGCATGAGCGAACCCACCGTCTTCACGCGCATCGTCCAGGGCGAGATCCCGGCCGATGTGGTGTTCGAGAACGAGCGCATCCTCGCGATCACGGACATCGAGCCGAAGGCGCCCGTCCACCTCCTCGTGTTCCCGAAGACCCAGGAGCACGCCACGGTCGCCGCCCTCGCCGCCGCCGATCCCGCCCTGCTCGCCGAGATGGTGCAGGTCGCCCAGTCGCTCGCCGACGCCCACAGCAACGGTCAGTTCCGCCTCGTCTTCAACTCCGGCGAAGAGGCGGGCCAGACCGTGTTCCACGTGCACGCCCACGTCCTGGGCGGCCACCAGACGGAAGGCTCCCTTGCCACCGGTTGAGAACACGGGCGCGAGCCCCGACGAGCGTCCCGCCCCCGGCGCGGACGCGTCCGAGACGACGCGGCGCGTCGTCGCCGTCGACGGAGTCGCGATGGTGCGCCTCCTCGGACCCCAGGACCGCCTCATCCGAGCGGTCGAAGGACGATTCCCCGATGTCCGGGTGCACGTGCGCGGCAACGAGGTGACGCTCGACGGCGAGCGCGAGCCCGTCGCCGCTGCGACGCGCCTGGTGGAAGAACTGGTGCGCATGACCGCGAGCGGGCACGATCTCGACCCGGAGGGCGTGCGCGAGTCCGCCCGCATCCTGCAGAACGGCGGGCCGGTGAGCCCGGCCGAGGCGTTCGGCCAGGCCATCCTCACGGCGCGCGGACGGAGCGTGAGGCCCAAGACGCTCGGGCAGCGCGAGTACGTCGACGCGGTCGATCAGAACACCATCGTCTTCGGCATCGGCCCGGCCGGAACCGGCAAGACCTACCTGGCGATGGCGAAGGCCGTGCAGTCGCTGCAGCGCAAGGAGGTCGAGCGGATCATCCTGACCCGCCCGGCGGTCGAGGCGGGGGAGCGGCTGGGCTACCTGCCCGGCTCGCTCACCGACAAGATCGACCCGTACCTGCGCCCGCTCTACGACGCGCTGAACGAGATGATGGACCCCGAGATCGTCCCGAAGCTGCTCGCGGCCGGCACGATCGAGGTCGCGCCGCTCGCCTACATGCGCGGGCGCACGCTCAACAACTCGTTCGTCGTGCTCGACGAGGCGCAGAACACGACGCCCGAGCAGATGAAGATGTTCCTCACCCGCCTCGGCTTCGGCTCCAAGATGGTCGTCACCGGCGACATCACCCAGGTCGACCTGCCGACCGGCGCGAGCGGACTCCGCCTCGTGACGCGCGTGCTCGACGGCATCGACGACATCCACTTCTCGCGCCTGACCAGCGAGGACGTGGTGCGCCACAGCCTGGTCGGCCGCATCGTGGACGCGTACACCGAGTACGACCAGCAGAAGCAGGCGCAGCACTTCGAGCGCGAGCAGGCCCGGGAGTTCGCGAACCGCGCCGAGCGCCGCGGCCAGGCCGCCCGCCCGCCCGGCGACCGCCAGCCTCCGCGCGGCTGAGCCCGCCCGCCC